>NZ_JBFPEZ010000052.1:0-21595 GCF_040838225.1 Xenorhabdus sp. SGI246 | reverse complement strand
TGCTGGTGTTGTTGCTAAAGTTATTGCTTAGTCTTTGATTAGAAAAAGATTATGAAAAAAGAGGAGCCAAGCGAGGCTCCTCTTTTTTTGTGCCACCGAAAATGGTGGCTTTATTTTGCGTATAAACAAAACAGAAATAATAATTGAAATGAGAGTTATTTCTATTTACTATTTGTCAATATCCTTTATTTTATAGCTATAATTGTTCTTTTAGCCATCTCTACTGTGTATCTAATTTGGGTAATTAATAAGAATATAAGTAGTTATAACCATTATTAATAGTTAAAAGAGTGCTCCATGTATATCTGTCTCTGCAATGCAATAAATGATAAAACCATACGTAACGCTGTTCGACAGCAGCATGTCCGTTCTATCAGAGAGCTGAAAAGCATTGTGCCTGTAGGGAGTGATTGTGGAAAATGCGTGCGCCAAGCCCGTGAAATAATTAACGAGGAGATTTCTTCACTACCCCCTATGTTTAATGTTGCCTAAAATAAGCACAATTTTCTTGCAATTACTCTGCTTAATTAGTACTACAATGTAGGTACTGGAAGCGGAGGAACTAGTTATGAAAGGTGATAAAAAAATAATAGCCCATTTTAATAGACTTCTTGGTAATGAGCTTGTTGCTATCAATCAGTATTTTTTACATGCCAGAATGTTTAAAAACTGGGGATTAATGCGTTTGAATGACGTTGAATATCGTGAATCTATTGAGGAAATGAAACACGCTGATAAATATATTGAGCGTATTTTATTTCTGGAAGGCATACCTAATTTGCAGGATCTAGGTAAACTTAATATCGGTGAGGATGTTGAAGAAATGCTGCAATCCGATTTGGCACTAGAGTTACGTGGAGCGCAGGATATCAGGGAAGCAATAGCATATGCCGATTCAATTCATGACTATGTGAGTCGGGACCTGATGATTGAGGTTCTTGCAGATGAAGAAAATCACATAGACTGGCTGGAAACACAACTCGATCTAATTAAACGAATGGGAATACAAAACTACATTCAGGCTCAGGTAGTAGAAGAGTAGAGCCATACTAACGCCCTGTAAATTTTATTATGGGGCGTTTATTCTCTTTCGGTCTTTGCCCGCTTTATTATTTCTCTGAATAAATTTCATCCTTATCTTGCATTGTCAATAGATTCACGTATAATGCGCGAGCTTACCTACTTAGTAGGCTGATTTTTATCAGTATGAGCAGTCAATTACTGCCATATTAAAATACTCCCGATATGGGGGTTATACACAGAACGATTACACTCCCCCATCAATCGAAATGGGTGCGAGGAGTAATTATTTACGTTTATAAAAATAGTTGGAGCTCTGGTCTCATGCAGAACCAAAGAATCCGTATCCGCCTGAAAGCATTTGATCATCGTTTGATCGATCAATCAACTGCGGAAATCGTAGAGACCGCTAAGCGCACTGGTGCGCAGGTTCGTGGTCCGATCCCGCTGCCGACTCGTAAAGAGCGTTTTACTGTTCTGATTTCTCCGCACGTTAACAAAGATGCGCGTGATCAGTACGAAATTCGCACTCACAAACGTCTGGTTGACATCGTTGAGCCAACCGAGAAAACCGTTGATGCTCTGATGCGTCTGGATCTGGCTGCCGGTGTAGACGTGCAGATCAGCCTGGGTTAATCAGGTCATTGAACGATTGAGAGGTTGAAACAATGATTGGTTTAGTCGGTAAAAAAGTGGGTATGACTCGCATCTTCACTGAAGATGGCGTTTCAATCCCTGTAACTGTTATCGAAATCGAAGATAACCGTGTAACTCAAGTTAAAAACAACGAGACTGACGGTTATCGTGCAATTCAGGTAACGACTGGTAGCAAAAAAGCAAACCGCGTTAACAAGCCTGAAGCAGGTCATTTCGCTAAAGCCGGTGTTGAAGCTGGCCGCATCCTGCGTGAATTCCGTCTGTCTGAAGACGATGCAGAATATACCGTAGGTCAAAGCATTAGCGTTGAAATTTTCGCTGACGTTAAAAAAGTCGACGTTACTGGTACATCTAAAGGTAAAGGTTTCGCAGGTACTGTTAAGCGCTGGAACTTCCGTACTCAGGATGCTACTCATGGTAACTCCTTGTCTCACCGTGTTCCGGGTTCTATCGGTCAGAACCAGACTCCGGGCAAAGTGTTTAAAGGCAAGAAAATGGCAGGCCAACTGGGTAATGAGCGTGTAACCGTTCAGAGTCTGGATGTAGTACGCGTTGACGCTGAGCGCAACCTGCTGCTGGTCAAAGGTGCTGTTCCAGGTGCAACTAACAGCAACCTGATCGTAAAACCGGCTGTCAAGGCGTAACGTCGAGGAGATAGGAATGGAATTGGTAATGAAAGACGCGCAAAGCGCGCTGACTGTTTCCGAAACTACCTTCGGGCGTGATTTCAATGAAGCGCTTGTGCATCAAGTAGTTGTTGCGTATGCAGCTGGTGCTCGTCAAGGTACTCGTGCTCAGAAAACTCGTGCTGAAGTTTCTGGTTCAGGTAAAAAACCGTGGCGTCAGAAAGGCACTGGCCGTGCACGTTCTGGTTCTATTAAGAGCCCAATTTGGCGCTCTGGTGGTGTAACTTTCGCAGCGAAACCACAGGACCACAGTCAAAAAGTTAATAAAAAGATGTACCGTGGTGCTCTGAAAAGCATCTTTTCTGAACTGGTACGTCAAGATCGTCTGATCGTTGTCGAGAAGTTCTCTGTTGAAGCACCTAAGACTAAGCTGCTGGTACAGAAACTGAAAGAAATGGCTCTGGAAGACGTGCTGATCGTCACTGGCGAAGTTGATGAGAACCTGTTCTTAGCAGCTCGTAACTTGTATAAAGTTGACGTTCGTGATGTTACAGGTATCGACCCAGTAAGCCTGATTGCTTTCGACAAAGTGGTTATGACTGCTGAAGCTGTGAAGCAAGTTGAGGAGATGCTGGCATGATCCGTGAAGAACGTCTGCTGAAAGTACTGCGTGCGCCGCATGTATCTGAAAAAGCTTCCACAGCGATGGAAAAAAGCAATACCATCGTTCTCAAGGTTGTGAAAGACGCGACTAAAGCAGAAATCAAAGCTGCTGTACAGAAACTGTTTGAAGTCGAAGTTGAGGGCGTAAATACTTTGCTGGTTAAAGGTAAAGTAAAACGTCACGGTCAGCGTATTGGTCGTCGTAGCGACTGGAAAAAAGCTTACGTCACCCTGAAAGAAGGCCAGAACTTGGACTTCGTTGGCGGCGCTGAGTAAGTCGGAGGAGTAAAGAACAATGGCAATTGTTAAATGTAAA
This sequence comes from Xenorhabdus sp. SGI246, assembly GCF_040838225.1. Taxonomy (NCBI): domain Bacteria; kingdom Pseudomonadati; phylum Pseudomonadota; class Gammaproteobacteria; order Enterobacterales; family Morganellaceae; genus Xenorhabdus; species Xenorhabdus sp. SGI246. The sequence continues at coordinate 18,313 of NZ_JBFPEZ010000052.1, read as the reverse complement.
CCTACGTCTCCGGGCCGTCGCCACGTTGTTAAAGTGGTTAACCCTGAGCTGCATAAGGGTAAGCCTTATGCTCCGCTGTTGGAAAAAAACAGCAAAACTGGTGGTCGTAACAACAATGGTCGTATTACCACTCGTCATATTGGTGGTGGCCATAAACAGCATTATCGTCTGATTGACTTCAAACGTAACAAAGACGGTATTCCTGCTGTTGTTGAGCGTCTGGAATATGATCCAAACCGCTCAGCAAACATCGCGCTGGTTCTGTATAAAGACGGTGAGCGTCGTTATATCCTTGCGCCTAAAGGCTTGAAAGCTGGTGATCAAATTCAGTCTGGTGCTGATTCAGCAATCAAGACTGGTAACGCTCTGCCAATGCGTAATATCCCAGTTGGTTCTACTGTGCACAACATAGAAATGAAACCAGGTAAAGGTGGTCAGCTGGCTCGTTCAGCAGGTGCTTATGCTCAGATCGTTGCACGTGACGGTTCTTATGTAACCCTGCGTCTGCGTTCTGGTGAAATGCGTAAAGTACTATCTGACTGCCGTGCTACTTTAGGTGAAGTTGGTAACGCAGAACACATGCTACGAGTTCTGGGTAAAGCTGGTGCAAGTCGCTGGCGTGGTATCCGTCCTACCGTTCGTGGTACGGCGATGAACCCAGTAGACCATCCACACGGTGGTGGTGAAGGTCGTAACTTTGGTAAACACCCTGTAACTCCATGGGGCATTCAGACCAAAGGTAAGAAGACCCGTAGTAACAAACGTACTGATCAATATATCGTACGTCGCCGTTCTAAAAAATAATTAGAGGATAAACCATGCCACGTTCTCTCAAGAAAGGTCCATTTATTGACCTGCACTTGCTGAAGAAGGTAGAGAAAGCGGTGGAAAGCGGAGACAAAAAGCCTATTAAGACTTGGTCCCGTCGTTCAACGATCTTTCCTAACATGATCGGTTTGACCATCGCTGTCCATAATGGTCGTCAGCATGTTCCAGTTTTTGTTTCCGACGAAATGGTTGGTCACAAGCTGGGTGAATTCGCGCCGACCCGTACTTATCGCGGCCATGCGGCCGATAAAAAGGCTAAAAAGCGCTAAGGTAGGAGGAAGAGATGGAAACTATCGCTAAACATCGCCACGCTCGTTCTTCTGCTCAGAAGGTTCGCCTTGTGGCTGACCTGATCCGCGGTAAGAAAGTGTCGCAAGCTCTGGAAATTCTGACCTTTACCAACAAAAAAGCTGCTGGTTTAGTGAAGAAAGTACTTGAGTCTGCTATTGCTAACGCAGAACACAACGATGGCGCTGACATCGATGATCTGAAAGTTGCGAAAATTTTCGTAGATGAAGGTCCAACCATGAAGCGTATTATGCCTCGTGCCAAAGGCCGTGCAGATCGTATCCTGAAGCGCACCAGCCACATTACTGTGGTTGTGTCCGATCGCTGAGACTCTGGAGACTAGCAATGGGTCAGAAAGTACATCCTAATGGTATTCGTCTGGGGATTGTCAAACCTTGGAACTCTACCTGGTATGCGAATACCAAAGAATTCGCTGACAACCTGGACAGCGACTTTAAAGTTCGCCAGTACTTGAACAAAGAACTGGCTAAAGCATCTATTTCACGTATCGTTATCGAACGTCCTGCGAAAAGCATCCGTGTGACTATCCACACTGCTCGTCCAGGCATCGTAATCGGTAAAAAAGGTGAAGACGTCGAAAAACTGCGCAAAGCTGTAGCGGACATCGCTGGTGTTCCTGCGCAGATTAATATTGCCGAAGTGCGTAAACCTGAACTGGACGCAAAACTGGTTGCTGACAGCATCAGCGCACAGCTGGAACGTCGTGTTATGTTCCGCCGTGCTATGAAGCGTGCTGTACAGAACGCAATGCGTCTGGGCGCTAAAGGCATCAAAGTGGAAGTAAGCGGCCGTCTGGGTGGTGCTGAAATCGCACGTACTGAATGGTATCGTGAAGGTCGTGTACCTCTGCACACTCTGCGTGCAGACATCGACTACAACACTTCAGAAGCGCACACCACTTATGGTGTAATCGGCGTTAAGGTATGGATCTTCAAAGGTGAGATCCTGGGTGGTATGGCTGCAGTTGAACAGGCGGAAAAACCGGCTGCACAACCTAAAAAGCAGCAGCGTAAAGGCCGCAAGTAAGGAGAGTCGCTGATGTTACAACCAAAGCGTACGAAATTCCGTAAAGTGCACAAAGGCCGTAACCGCGGTCTGGCTGCAGGTGCGGATGTCAGCTTCGGCACTTTCGGTCTGAAAGCTGTGGGCCGTGGTCGTCTGACTGCTCGTCAGATCGAAGCGGCACGTCGTGCTATGACCCGTGCAATTAAGCGTCAAGGTAAAATCTGGATCCGTGTGTTCCCAGACAAACCAATCACCGAAAAGCCACTCGAAGTGCGTATGGGTAAAGGTAAAGGTAACGTAGAGTATTGGGTTGCCTTGATCCAGCCTGGTAAAGTCCTGTATGAAATGGACGGTGTGCCTGAAGAGCTGGCTCGTGAAGCATTCAAGCTGGCGGCAGCGAAACTGCCTATCAAAACCACCTTTGTAACTAAGACGGTGATGTAATGAAAGCACAAGAGCTGCGCGAAAAAAGCGTTGAAGAGCTGAACACTGAGCTGCTGAACCTGTTACGTGAACAATTTAATCTGCGTATGCAGGCGGCAAGTGGCCAGCTGCAACAGTCTCATCTGTTGAAACAAGTGCGTCGTAATATTGCACGCGTTAAGACTTTACTGACTGAGAAGGCGGGTGCGTAATGACCGATAAAATCCGTACTCTGCAAGGTCGTGTTGTTAGCGACAAAATGGAAAAATCTATTGTTGTTGCTATTGAACGTAAGGTGAAACACCCTCTGTATGGTAAGTTCATCAAGCGTACGACTAAGTTGCACGTACATGACGAGAACAATGAATGTGGAATTGGTGACGTAGTGGAAATCCGCGAAACCCGTCCACTGTCTAAGACTAAATCTTGGACCTTAGTTCGCGTTGTAGAGAAAGCGGTTCTATAATAGGACGTTATCTCGTAAGAAATAAACGGCTCAAAAAATAACGGGCCGTTTATTTTTCTGTCCATCACGAAGATGTGGTGTTATAATGCCGCGCCCTCGTAGTATGGGATATTGAAACGGCCTCTTTAAAAATTAAAGTGGCTCAGTAGTAGTTGACATTTAGCGGAGCACTAAAATGATCCAAGAACAGACTATGCTGAACGTGGCCGACAACTCCGGTGCACGTCGCGTAATGTGTATCAAGGTTCTAGGTGGCTCGCACCGTCGCTACGCAGACGTCGGTGATATCATCAAGATCACTATCAAGGAAGCAATTCCTCGCGGTAAAGTGAAAAAGGGTGATGTCCTGAAAGCGGTAGTGGTGCGCACCAAGAAGGGTGTTCGTCGCCCGGACGGTTCTGTCATTCGCTTCGATAGTAATGCTTGCGTATTGTTGAACAATAATAGTGAGCAAGTTATCGGTACGCGTATTTTTGGGCCGGTAACTCGTGAACTTCGTAATGAAAAGTTCATGAAAATTATCTCTCTGGCACCTGAAGTACTCTAAGGAGCAGGCAATGGCAGCGAAAATCCGTCGTGATGACGAAATTATTGTGCTGACTGGTAAAGACAAAGGTAAGCGCGGTAAAGTAAAACAGGTTCTTTCTTCTGGTAAAGTCATTGTTGAAGGTATCAATCTGGTTAAAAAACATCAGAAGCCAGTTCCGGCTCTGAACCAACCAGGTGGCATCGTTGAAAAAGAAGCAGCTATCAATGTTTCTAACGTTGCAATCTTTAATGCATCAACCGGCAAGGCTGACCGTGTAGGTTTTAGATTTGAAGACGGCAAAAAAGTACGTTTCTTCAAATCTAACAACGAAACTATCAAGTAATTTGGAGTATACGATGGCGAAACTGCATGATTACTACAAAGACGAGGTAGTCAAGAAACTGATGACTCAGTTTGGTTACCATTCTGTCATGCAAGTCCCTCGGGTCGAGAAGATCACCCTGAACATGGGTGTTGGTGAAGCGATCGCTGACAAAAAACTGTTGGATAATGCAGCAGCTGATCTGGCAGCTATCTCTGGTCAAAAACCACTGATCACCAAAGCACGCAAATCAGTTGCAGGCTTCAAAATCCGTCAGGGCTATCCAATCGGCTGTAAAGTGACCCTGCGTGGCGAACGCATGTGGGAGTTCTTTGAGCGCCTGATTTCTATTGCTGTACCACGTATCCGTGACTTCCGTGGTTTGTCTGCTAAATCATTCGATGGTCGTGGTAACTACAGCATGGGTGTTCGTGAGCAAATCATCTTCCCTGAAATCGATTACGATAAAGTGGATCGTGTACGTGGTTTGGATATTACCATCACCACTACTGCGAAATCTGATGATGAAGGCCGCGCACTATTGGCTGCGTTTAACTTCCCGTTCCGCAAGTAAGGCAGGGTATTCATGGCTAAGCAATCAATGAAAGCACGTGATGTAAAACGTGCGAAATTAGCTGAGAAATTCTTCGCAAAACGCGTTGAACTGAAAGCAATCATCTCTGATGTAAACGCATCTGATGAAGACCGTTGGAATGCTGTTCTCAAGCTGCAAACACTGCCACGTGATTCCAGCCCTTGCCGTCAGCGTAACCGCTGCCGTCAAACTGGGCGTCCGCATGCATTTTTGCGGAAGTTTGGGTTGAGCCGTATTAAAGTCCGTGAAGCCGCTATGCGCGGTGAAATCCCGGGCCTTAAAAAGGCTAGCTGGTAATTGTCACCAATTGAATCACGGGAGTAAAGACAGATGAGCATGCAAGATCCGATCGCGGATATGCTGACCCGTATCCGTAACGGTCAGGCCGCAAATAAAGTTGCGGTCACTATGCCTTCCTCCAAGCTGAAAGTGGCAATTGCCAAAGTGCTGAAGGAAGAAGGTTACATTGAAGATTTTAAAATCGAAGGCGACACCAAGCCAGAGCTGGAAGTTACTCTGAAATACTTCCAAGGTAAGGCTGTTGTAGAAAGCATCCAGCGTGTAAGCCGTCCAAGTCTGCGCATCTATAAGAAAAAAGATGAGCTGCCACAAGTTATGGCTGGCTTGGGTATCGCTGTTGTTTCTACCTCTAAAGGTGTAATGACTGATCGTGCAGCTCGCCAGGCTGGTCTGGGTGGCGAGATTCTCTGCTACGTAGCTTAATTCGGGAGGAAAGAATGTCTCGTGTTGCAAAAGCACCCGTCGTCATTCCTGCCGGCGTAGAGGTTAAACTCAACGGTCAGGTTATTTCGATTAAGGGTAAAAACGGCGAATTGAGTCGTGAAATCCACAGCGCAGTTGAAGTTACACATGCAGATAACCAATTGACTTTCGCTCCACGTGAAGGTTTTGCAGATGCTTGGGCACAGGCAGGTACGACTCGTTCTCTGCTAAATGCAATGGTTATTGGTGTTAACGAAGGCTTCACTAAGAAGCTTCAACTGGTGGGTGTTGGTTACCGTGCAGCAGTTAAAGGCGACACTGTTAGTTTGTCTTTAGGCTTCTCGCATCCGGTTGAGCATCAACTGCCAGCAGGCATTACTGCGGAATGCCCATCACAAACTGAAATCGTACTGAAAGGTGCTGATAAGCAGGTGATTGGTCAGGTTGCGGCAGATCTGCGTGCCTATCGTCGTCCTGAGCCATATAAAGGCAAGGGTGTTCGTTACGCCGATGAAGTCGTGCGTACCAAAGAGGCTAAGAAGAAGTAAGGTAACACTATGGATAAGAAAGCAGCTCGTATCCGTCGTGCGACCCGCGCACGCCGCAAGCTCCAGGAACTGGGTGCAACTCGCCTGGTGGTACACCGTACCCCTCGCCATATTTATGCGCAGGTTATCGCACCAAATGGTTCTGAAACTCTGGTGGCAGCTTCTACAACAGAAAAAGCTATCAGTGAACAATTGAAATTCACTGGAAACAAAGAAGCCGCAGCAGTTGTTGGTAAAATCATTGCTGAACGTGCTCTGGAAAAAGGTATTAAAAACGTATCCTTTGACCGTTCTGGTTTCCAATATCATGGTAGAGTCCAGGCACTGGCAGATGCTGCCCGTGAAGCTGGCCTTCAGTTCTAAGGTAGAGGTGTAAGATGGCTCACATCGAAAAACAAGCTGGCGAACTGCAGGAAAAGCTGATCGCGGTAAATCGCGTATCTAAAACCGTTAAAGGTGGCCGTATTTTCAGCTTTACAGCACTGACTGTAGTTGGTGATGGCAACGGTCGCGTTGGTTTTGGTTACGGTAAAGCACGCGAAGTTCCGGCAGCGATCCAGAAAGCGATGGAAAAAGCACGTCGCAATATGAAAACCGTCGCACTTAACAGCGGCACTCTGTACCACCCAGTGAAAGGCACACACACCGGTTCCCGCGTGTTCATGCAGCCTGCTCACGAAGGTACAGGTATCATCGCAGGTGGTGCGATGCGTGCTGTTCTGGAAGTTGCTGGAGTTCGTAACGTACTGGCTAAAACCTACGGTTCCACTAACCCAATTAACGTGGTTCGTGCAACTCTGGACGCTTTAGACAGCATGAAGTCTCCAGAAATGGTCGCAGCTAAGCGTGGCAAATCCGTCGAAGAAATTCTGGGGTAATGACCATGGCTAAGACTATTAAAATTACTCAGGTTCGCAGCTCAATCGGTCGTTTGCCTAAACACAAGGCAACTCTGACTGGTTTAGGTCTGCGTCGCATTGGTCATACTGTTGAGCGTGAAGATACACCAGCGGTTCGCGGTATGGTCAACTTGGTTTCCTATATGGTTAAAGTTGAGGAGTAACAGATGCGCTTAAATACTCTGTCTCCGGCTGAAGGTGCCAAGCACGCACCTAAACGTGTAGGTCGTGGTATCGGTTCTGGTCTGGGTAAAACTGGCGGCCGTGGTCACAAGGGCCAGAAGTCGCGTTCTGGCGGTGGCGTACGTCGTGGTTTCGAAGGCGGCCAGATGCCTTTATATCGTCGTTTGCCAAAATTTGGTTTTACTTCACGTAAGGCAATGGTTACAGCGGAAATCCGTTTGTCTGACTTTGCTCGAGTAGAAGGCGATGTTATCGATCTGAATGCACTGAAAGCTGCTAACATTGTTGGCCCTCAAATTGAGTTCGCGAAAGTTATGCTTTCTGGCGAAGTCAATCGCGCAGTAACTGTGCGTGGCTTGCGTGTTACTAAAGGCGCCCGTGCTGCAATTGAAGCTGCTGGCGGTAAAATTGAGGAATAAGTAACAGATGGCTAAACAACCGGGATTAGATTTTCAAAGTGCTAAAGGCGGATTAGGTGAGTTAAAACGCAGACTTTTGTTTGTTATTGGAGCTCTGATTGTTTTCCGTATTGGCTCTTTTATTCCAATCCCTGGTATTGATGCCACTGTGCTTGCCAAATTGCTCGAACAGCAAAGAGGCACCATCATTGAAATGTTTAATATGTTCTCTGGTGGTGCTTTAAGCCGTGCTTCTATCTTTGCACTGGGTATAATGCCGTATATTTCTGCATCTATTATTATCCAGTTGCTGACAGTGGTTAACCCCCGTTTAGCAGAGATTAAGAAGGAAGGGGAAGCTGGTCGTCGTAAGATCAGTCAATACACCCGTTATGGCACATTAGTGCTGGCAATATTCCAGTCAATCGGTATTGCTACTGGGTTGCCGAATATGCCTGGAATGCAAGGATTAGTTATTAATCCAGGTTTTGCATTTTATTTCACGGCTGTTGTAAGTCTGGTCACGGGAACCATGTTCTTGATGTGGCTAGGTGAGCAGATTACTGAACGAGGTATTGGTAACGGTATTTCAATCATAATCTTTGCTGGTATCGTTGCTGGCCTTCCGCCTGCAATTGGTCACACCATCGAGCAAGCTCGGCAAGGCGATCTGCACTTCCTCCTGTTGTTGTTGGTTGCAGTTTTAGTGTTTGCGGTAACTTTCTTCGTTGTTTTCATGGAGCGTGGTCAACGTCGTATCGTTGTTAACTATGCCAAACGTCAACAAGGTCGTAGAGTTTATGCAGCACAAAGTACACATTTACCGTTGAAAGTGAATATGGCTGGGGTTATCCCTGCAATTTTTGCTTCCAGTATTATTTTGTTCCCTGGTACTATAGCCTCTTGGTTTGGTAGCGGAGCAAACTGGAATTGGTTGACAACTATTTCTATGTATTTGCAGCCAGGTCAACCACTTTATGTGTTATTATACGCATCTGCAATCATCTTCTTCTGTTTCTTCTACACGGCGTTGGTATTCAATCCAAGAGAAACGGCAGATAACCTGAAGAAGTCCGGTGCATTTGTACCAGGAATTCGTCCGGGAGAGCAAACGGCTAAGTACATCGATAAAGTAATGACTCGTCTAACCTTAGTTGGTGCGTTATATATTACTTTTATCTGCTTAATCCCGGAGTTCATGCGTGATGCAATGAAAGTTCCATTCTATTTTGGTGGTACTTCCCTACTGATTGTGGTCGTCGTCATCATGGACTTTATGGCTCAAGTGCAAACTCTGATGATGTCGAGTCAATATGAGTCTGCATTGAAGAAGGCAAACCTGAAAGGATATAACCGCTAATTGGTTTGCTTGAGAAGTTACGGAGAGTAAAAATGAAAGTTCGTGCTTCCGTCAAGAAATTATGCCGCAACTGTAAAATTGTTAAACGTAACGGTATCGTTCGTGTAATTTGCAGTGCAGAGCCTAAGCATAAACAACGCCAAGGCTAATTAATCGCATATTTTTCTTGCAAAGTTGGGTTGAGCTGGCTAAATTAGCCAGCCAATCTTTTTATCTGACAGCAACACTATTTGAGTATCCTGAAAACGGGCTTTTCAGAATGATGTTGCGGTGAATAAATATTGTAGGAGTGCATAGTGGCCCGTATAGCAGGCATTAACATTCCTGATCAGAAACATACTGTGATCGCATTAACTTCGATCTATGGTATCGGTAAAACCCGCTCACAGGCTATCTGTGCAGCAGCGGGCATTGCTGAAAATGTTAAGATCAGTGAGCTGTCTGAAGAGCAAATTGACAAGCTGCGTGACGAAGTTGCTAAATACGTTGTAGAAGGTGATTTGCGTCGTGAAGTGACCCTGAGTATCAAACGTCTGATGGATCTTGGTTGCTATCGTGGTTTGCGTCATCGTCGTGGTCTGCCTGTTCGCGGTCAGCGTACTAAGACCAATGCACGTACCCGTAAGGGTCCGCGTAAGCCGATCAAGAAATAATCGGGGTATTGAATAATGGCAAAAGCACCTATTCGTGCACGTAAGCGTGTAAGAAAACAAGTCTCTGACGGTGTGGCTCATATCCATGCTTCTTTCAACAACACCATCGTTACTATTACTGATCGCCAGGGTAACGCTTTGGGTTGGGCAACTGCCGGTGGTTCCGGTTTCCGTGGTTCTCGTAAATCTACTCCGTTCGCAGCTCAGGTTGCAGCAGAACGCTGTGCCGAAGCCGTAAAAGAATACGGAATTAAGAACCTGGAAGTTATGGTTAAAGGACCTGGTCCTGGCCGTGAGTCGACTATTCGCGCACTGAACGCGGCTGGTTTCCGCATCACTAACATTACTGATGTGACTCCGATCCCTCATAACGGTTGTCGTCCACCGAAGAAACGTCGCGTTTAATACGTTTCGTTTTTAGGATTGTTGGAGAAAGAAAATGGCAAGATATTTGGGTCCTAAGCTCAAGCTGAGCCGTCGCGAGGGTACAGACCTTTTCCTGAAGTCTGGCGTTCGCGCGATTGACACCAAGTGTAAATTAGAACAAGCACCAGGCCAGCACGGCGCTCGTAAACCGCGTCTGTCTGATTATGGTGTTCAGTTACGTGAAAAACAAAAGGTTCGTCGTATTTACGGTGTTCTGGAGCGTCAATTCCGTAACTACTACAAAGAAGCGACTCGTCTGAAAGGCAACACAGGTGAAAACCTGCTGACTTTGCTGGAAAGTCGCTTGGATAACGTCGTTTATCGTATGGGTTTTGGCGCGACTCGTGCTGAATCACGTCAGATGGTGAGCCATAAAGCTATCATGGTAAATGGTCGCGTTGTTAACATCGCTTCTTATCAGGTATCCCCGAATGACGTAGTCAGCGTTCGTGAAAAAGCGAAAAAGCAGGCTCGTATTAAGGCCGCTTTAGAGCTGGCTGAGCAGCGTGAGAAACCAACTTGGTTGGAAGTTGATGCTGCGAAGATGGAAGGTGTGTTCAAACGTATTCCTGAACGTACTGATCTATCCGCTGACATTAACGAACACCTGATCGTCGAGCTTTACTCTAAGTAAAGCTTAGCACCAAAGAGAGGACACAATGCAGGGTTCTGTGACAGAGTTTCTAAAACCGCGCCTGGTAGATATCGAGCAAGTCAGTTCGACGCACGCCAAGGTGACCCTTGAGCCATTAGAGCGTGGCTTTGCCCATACTCTTGGCAACGCACTGCGCCGTATTCTGCTTTCGTCTATGCCGGGTTGTGCGGTGACTGAGGTTGAGATTGATGGTGTACTGCATGAGTACAGCACCAAAGAAGGTGTACAGGAAGATATCCTGGAGATTCTCCTCAATCTGAAAGGGCTGGCGGTGAAAGTTCAGGGTAAAGATGAAGTCATCCTTACCTTGAATAAATCTGGCATTGGCCCTGTGACTGCAGCCGACATCATCCATGATGGTGATGTTGAAATCGTCAAGCCGCAGCACGTAATCTGCCATCTGACTGACGAAAGCGCTTCCATTAGTATGCGTATTAAGGTTCAGCGAGGTCGTGGTTATGTGCCGGCTTCTGCCCGAATTCATTCGGAAGAAGATGAGCGCCCTATCGGTCGTTTGTTAGTAGATGCTTGCTATAGCCCAGTAGAGCGTATTGCCTACAATGTTGAAGCAGCACGTGTAGAACAGCGCACTGACTTGGATAAGCTGGTTATCGAGATGGAGACTAACGGCACAATCGACCCTGAAGAGGCGATTCGCCGTGCAGCTACTATTCTGGCTGAACAACTGGAAGCTTTCGTTGACTTACGTGATGTACGTCAACCAGAAGTTAAAGAAGAGAAGCCAGAGTTTGATCCGATACTGCTGCGCCCTGTTGACGATCTGGAATTGACTGTCCGCTCTGCTAACTGCCTTAAGGCAGAAGCTATCCACTACATCGGTGATCTGGTACAGCGTACTGAGGTTGAGTTACTTAAGACACCTAATCTGGGTAAAAAATCTCTTACTGAGATTAAAGACGTACTGGCTTCACGTGGACTTTCTCTGGGCATGCGTCTGGAAAACTGGCCACCAGCAAGTATAGCTGATGAATAACTAGATCACAGGTTAAGGTTTTACTGAGAAGGATAAGGTCATGCGCCATCGTAAGAGTGGTCGTCAATTGAACCGCAACAGCAGCCATCGCCAAGCTATGTTCCGTAACATGGCAGGTTCTTTGGTTCGTCATGAAATCATCAAGACGACTCTGCCTAAAGCGAAAGAACTGCGTCGCGTCGTTGAGCCGCTGATTACTCTTGCCAAGACCGACAGCGTAGCTAATCGTCGTCTGGCATTCGCCCGAACTCGTGATAACGAGATCGTGGCAAAACTGTTTAATGAACTGGGTCCACGTTTTGCGAGCCGCGCAGGTGGTTACACTCGTATTCTGAAGTGTGGCTTCCGTGCTGGTGATAATGCACCAATGGCATACATTGAGCTTGTTGACCGTGCCGCTGAGTCTAAGACAGAAGCAGCATCTGCAGAATAATCTGTAGAAGCGTAAAAAACCGGGATAATACCCGGTTTTTTATCGATATTTACTTTTTCTATCTAGTCTAATCTTTTTTCCTTTTGTATTCTTCAGCTAATAGTAAACACCATCTGGTATGGTGATTTATTAATCTATTCTGGTAGTATTGATTTTATTTCCTGTTTGATTAGAGGTCGCTATGTATCGTATTGGGCAATTGGCTAGATTAGCAAATGTTACACCTGATACTGTTCGTTTTTACGAAAAACAGGGATTGATGGAGCATGAAGAAAGAACAGAGGGAGGATATCGGCTTTATACAAAGCAAGATTTGCAACGGCTACGATTTATTCGTTATGCAAAACAGTTAGGCTTTACATTAGAGACAATTGTAGAATTACTATCTATTCGAGTTGATCCTGAACATCACACTTGTCAAGAATCTAAGCAAATTGTTGATTCCAGATTACAAGAAATAGAAGAAAAGATACTGGAAATGCAGAGAATGCGCGATTCTTTAAAAATGTTGAGTGATGCTTGTTGTGGTAGTGCACACACTAGTACATATTGTTCTATATTGGAGATCTTAGAAGAGGGAGCAACAAATAGGTAATTTTTATTTATTATTCTGAGTAATTAGAGTGCAATTTTCGTTCTGAAATTTAATTGAACAACTACATCTTGGGGTCACTATGACGACATATCACCATAAAAAAGGTGTTATCAAAGATAATGCTATAGAAGCTCTTCTCCATGATCCCCTGTTTAGACAACGGGTAGAAAAAAATAAAAAAGGTAAAGGAAGTTATCGTCGTAAAGAGAAACATGATAAAAATAGTGGTTGGGAGGCCAATGATAATAATTTTTTCAAGTTGTTATCATTGGCCTTCTAAATTTTTGAGAAAATATTTTTTGAGTCTGTAAAAATGAAAACCGTTTATAGGAAGAACGGGCTTGGCTGGAATAACTTTTCTACTTCGGGAACAAATTTCTTATCAGTAATAAACATGATCACATGGTCGCCTTGTTGAATAATACTGTAATCATTGGCAATTATGACTTCTTCTCCACGGACAATAGCGCCAATTGTTGTTCCTGAAGGCAATTTTATGTCTCCTATTTTACGCCCAACTACTTTGGAAGTATGTTCATCGCCATGAGCAATGGCTTCAATAGCTTCAGCAACACCTCTCCGTAATGAGAATACACTGACGATATCTGCTTTGCGTACATGACCAAGCAGCGCAGATACAGTAGCTTGTTGTGGGGATATAGCAATATCAATGACTCCACCTTGTACCAAATCAACATATGCACTGCGTTGAATAAGTACCATGGCTTTCTTGGCTCCCATTCGTTTTGCCAGCATAGCTGACATGATATTGGCTTCATCATCATTAGTTAATGCAATGAAAACATCAACTTGTTCAATATGCTCTTCTGCCAGTAACTCTTGATCTGAAGCATCGCCATAGAACACGATAGTATCGTGTAAGATTTCTGCAAGCTCAGTAGCCCTCTTTTGATTATGTTCGATAAGTTTGACGCTATAATCTTTTTCAAGGCGTAACGCTAAGCCTGCTCCAACGTTGCCGCCTCCGACAATCATGATTCGCTTATAGGGTTTCTCAAGGCGCTGTAATTCGCTCATTACAGCTCTAATATGTTGTGATGCGGCGACAAAAAATACTTCATCTCCAGCTTCTATAACTGTAGAACCTTGTGGTCTGATTGGGCGGTCTTGTCGAAATATCGCAGCAACTTTACTATCGATATGTGGCATATGTTCGCGGAGGGAAGATAAGGCGTTACCTACCAGTGAGCCACCATAATAAGCCTTTACTGCGACAATGCTGACCCGTTCTTCTGAAAAATTAACAACTTGCAGAGCTCCAGGATATTGAATCAATTTATAGATATAATCAATGACTAACTGTTCTGGAGATATTAGATAATCGATAGGGATATCATCAGGTTGAAATAATTTTTCTGATTCACGGATATATTCAGATGAACGAATACGGGCGACTTTATTAGGTGTGTTAAATAGAGAATAGGCAATTTGGCAGGCAATCATGTTGGTTTCATCTGAATTGGTGACAGCAACCAACATATCAGCATCTTCTGCTCCGGCTTCCCTCAGAACTCTAGGATGAGAGCCGTGACCATTCACAACTCGCAGATCGAATTTGTCCTGTAACTGGCGTAAACGATCTGTATCGGTATCAACGACAGTAATGTCATTGTTCTCATCAACTAAGTTTTCAGCTAAAGTTCCACCAACTTGGCCAGCACCCAGAATAATTATTTTCATAGCCATTCTCTTTGTGTGTTAGAAACCACATTTTATTCTTGTTATTTTAGCAAAACGATCATATTTTCTCTCGTTCAAGAGGAACGAGAGAAAATTATTATTGCTTAGTCAATCTGGCATAAAAGAAACCGTCACCACCAATTGCTTCTGGAGTAATTTGTATTCCTGGTGTTTCCAATGTGCCTGTTCCAGAGAGTTCAGCATCTGCATGTCGTTCTAAGAATGCTTTGATTTGCTCACTATTTTCATTTGGTAAAATGGAACATGTTGCATAGACCAGCGTGCCATTCTTTTTTAAATATGGCCAAATAGCATCAAGAATTTCAGATTGTAGTGTGACTAATTGATCAATATCTTCATTTCTTCTTAGCCACTTTATATCAGGATGACGGCGGATCACACCTGTTGCCGAACATGGCGCATCAAGCAGAATACGATCGAATTGTTCTCCGGCAGCCCATTCATGTGGAAGACGTCCATCGCCCATTTTAACGACAGCATGTAAACTAAGACGTTGTAGATTTTCTTTCACACGCTTAATTCTTTGCTCATCAATATCGATAGCAAGTACTTTAGAGTTTGGCGCTATCTCAAGTATATGGGTTGTTTTTCCGCCAGGGGCAGCGCAAAGATCGAGGATCTTTTCTTCATCACGTGGCATTAATAATTCAGCACACCTTTGAGCAGAACGATCTTGGATGGTGACCCAACCTTTATCAAATCCGGGCAGGATATTCACAGGGCAAGGGGTTAGTAGGCGAATTGCATTGGGATAATTTTCATCCAGCTCTGCTGCTATATTGGCTGCTTGTAATAAGGTAAGGTATTGATTTACAGAGTGATGGAGCTGATTAACGCGTAGCCACATTGGTGGTTTTTGATTATTTGCATCTACAATATCTTTCCAATCTTGTGGATAAGCTTTCTGGATGCGAGACAACAGCCATTTGGGATGTAAATGGTGACTAAAGTTATTATTGGCTTGTTCGACTAATTCTTGTTGTTGGCGCTGAAATTGTCGGAGAACACCATTAATCAATCCTTTTAATTGTGGGCGTTTTAAGCTGATTGCACCATTAACAGTTTCAGCAAGTGCAGCATGTGCAGGTATGCGTGTATATGTAAGTTGGTACATTCCAATCATGATCAAGTAGTGAAAAATGCGTTGCTTACCTTTTAAGGGTTTTGTCATCAATTGGGCGATAAACCACTCCAGTTGAGGTAATACTCTCATTACGCCAAAACAGAGCTCTTGGAGAAGAGCTTTATCCTTGTCAGACACTTTTTGTTGGAGTTCAGGTATGACAGAGCTGAGAGACTGCCCTTGCTCCAGCACTTGGCTAATCGCTTTTGCAGCAATGCTTCGCAGGTTATATATATTTTCCATGATATAAGTATGGTCAAAAGTATGGTTAAGAAGCTGAATATCATCAGCATAATAGTAAAGAAGGAAGATACCTGTATGGTGCCAGCATACAGGCTAATGAATATTAGTTGATTTTGTTACCCGGAGTGAACCATTCGCGTTTAGAGTTTAATAAATCGGCGGCTGACATTGCTTTCTTACCAGAGGGTTGTAGCTGAGTAATATTCAATATCCCATCAGTAGTAGCAACTTGGATACCTTTCTTATCCGCATGAACAATTGTTCCTGGAGCTTGGTTAATTTGTTCTTCAATGACATTGGCTTGCCAAACTTTAATAGGTTGTTCATCAATGAAAAAGTAACTTACTGGCCAAGGATTGAATGCACGAATGCAGCGTTCAAGTTGGGCTGCCGACAAATTCCAATCTATTTTTGCTTCATCTTTGCTAAGCTTTTCAGCATATGTTGCTAGAGTATTATCCTGAATCTCAGGTTGGCTCTTTCCTGATATGATTAGGCTTAATGTATTGAGTAATGCATCAGGGCCGATATTAGCCAGTTTGTCATACAGACTTGTGCTAGTATCTTCATTTGTAATTGGACAGGTTGCTTTTAACAGTATATCACCAGTATCAAGGCCTGCATCCATTTGCATGATCGTTACACCCGTTTCTTTATCACCAGCCCAAATGGCACGTTGGATGGGTGCCGCACCGCGCCAATGAGGTAATAAAGAGCCATGAACATTGAGACACCCCAGGCGTGGTATATCTAATACTGCTTGAGGGAGGATCAAACCGTATGCAACGACGATCATGATATCAGCCTGTTGATCTATGACCCATTTTTGACTTTCTTCTGTACGTAGTGTTGTGGGTTGGAAAACTGGAATATCGTGTTTTTCTGCCAATATCTTTACAGGACTTGGTGTTAATTTTTTACCTCTTCCTGCCGGTTTATCAGGCCGAGTGAGTACTCCAACAACTTGGAGTTGCGATTTTAATAAAGCAGCCAAGTGGCTAGCTGCGAATTCAGGTGTTCCAGCAAAAATAATACGTAAAGAATCAGACACGGTTATTTCCTGCGAAGATTAAAGTTTACTTAGCCTTGGCTTTCAGTCGATCAATTTTTTCGACTTTTTGACGAATACGTTGACGTTTCAGTGGTGACAGGTAATCGACAAATAGTTTACCGATCAAGTGATCCATTTCGTGTTGAATACAGATTGCCAATAGACCATCAGCTTCCAATTCAAATAGTTGGCCATGATAATCTAGAGCTTTAATTTTGATTCGCTCGAAACGTGGTACAAACGCACGTTGTTCAGGAACAGATAAACAGCCTTCTTCAATTCCTGTTTCTCCAGATTCATTAACTAATTCCGGGTTAATAAGTACGAGTCTCTGGTCACGATTCTCTGAAACATCAATGACAACAATGCGTTGATGAATATTAACTTGGGTTGCTGCTAGGCCAATGCCTTCCTCTTCATACATAGTTTCAAACATATCATCAATGATACGCTGGATTTCTGCATCAACTTTTTCGACGGGTTTTGCAACTATGCGAAGCCGCTCATCTGGATAATGTAATACTTGTAAAACTGACATATATGTTTAGAACTGCATCCAAAAAGTGAGTGATAATTGGAACCTATTCTAGACACTTCCTGATTAGATTGACAGTATTGTCTACAGATTAGTCATGCAAGTGTGACAGCTTATTGAGTCAGGATGACAATATGGAAGTGATGGAAATATGGTTGCGAATGAGAATGGTTTCTCATCTGTCATCAGTAAAAGCAGTGTCTATTATTGAACGACTTTTGCAAACAAGGAATGTTAATCATGCTGTAATAAAAGATTGTGGTTTATCACCTTCACAGTGTACACAGTTTCTAAAGGCCAATCCTTCTGTGTTGGTTTCGACCCTCAATTGGTTGGAACAACAAGGGAATTACTTATTGACTTTTTCTCATCCGGCATATCCTGCCTTATTGAAACAGATTTATTCTCCTCCACTTGTGCTTTTTGTCTCGGGTGATTTGACCACTTTATCTGAGAAGCAAGTTGCGATGGTAGGTAGCAGGTCAGCAAGTTTTTATGGTGAAAAATGGGGAAAGATATTTGCGGGTGGATTGGCTGAAAATGGAATGGTGATAACTAGTGGATTGGCGATTGGGATTGATGGTATTTGTCATCAGGCGGCTGTTGATACTGGTGGAAAAACCGTTGCTGTATTGGGAAGTGGGCTTAAAAATATTTATCCCAGTCGTCATCGAAACTTAGCTCACCGTATTAAAGAAAATGGTGCTCTGGTTTCTGAATTTTTTCCTGATACACCACCTAAGGCCAAAAATTTTCCAAGACGAAACCGGATTATTAGCGGATTGAGTTTAGCGCTTATTATTGTTGAAGCTCATCAGAATAGTGGTTCACTGATTACGGCACGCTGTGCACTTGAACAAGGAAGAGATATTTTCGCATTACCTGGTCCATTGGGAGTGGATTCAAATGAGGGTAATCACTGGCTGATCAAACAGGGAGCTTATTTAGCAACTAATGTGATGGATGTTATGGAACA
Organism: Xenorhabdus sp. SGI246; assembly: GCF_040838225.1. Classification (NCBI taxonomy): domain Bacteria; kingdom Pseudomonadati; phylum Pseudomonadota; class Gammaproteobacteria; order Enterobacterales; family Morganellaceae; genus Xenorhabdus; species Xenorhabdus sp. SGI246. The sequence continues at coordinate 319 of NZ_JBFPEZ010000052.1, read as the reverse complement.
TATCCAGACTAACTTTCAATGGGTCAATCTGGAGAAAGAAGACAATAAACAATTTGAACAAACTGGGTTGCCATTTGCTGATGTGCTGGTTAACGTAAGCGATGAAGTCACACCAGTTGATATAATTGCTCAACGTTCCTCTCTTCCTATTACAGAAGTTATGACCCAGTTATTGGAGCTTGAGCTGATGGGAAAAGTCGCTGTCGTTGCTGGTGGTTATGTTCGAATGAATTGAGGGATTGAGTTTTCCCTTTTACTGAAGGTTATGGTTTTCTAATACTTGTATTTTTCTAATAAATATAACGCGATGCTCGACTTT
>NZ_JBFPEZ010000051.1:0-3297 GCF_040838225.1 Xenorhabdus sp. SGI246 | reverse complement strand
AATCAGTGTTATGCGTAATAACATTGATGAATCTCTCAATACTCCAGTCCGAAGACCTTTTCGGGTTGTGAGGTTAAGCGACTAAGCGTACACGGTGGATGCCTAGGCAGTCAGAGGCGATGAAGGACGTGCTAATCTGCGATAAGCGCCGGTAAGGTGATATGAACCGTTACAGCCGGCGATGTCCGAATGGGGCAACCCAGTGCAATCCGTTGCACTATCCTTATCTGAATACATAGGGTAAGGAGGCGAACCGGGGGAACTGAAACATCTCAGTACCCCGAGGAAAAGAAATCAACCGAGATTCCCCCAGTAGCGGCGAGCGAACGGGGAGGAGCCCAGAGCCATCAACAATATCAGCGTCAGGAGAACGGTCTGGAAAGGCCGGCAGTAAAGGGTGACAGCCCCGTATCCGAAGACGCTGGTATTGGGAGCTCGATGAGTAGGGCGGGACACGTGGTATCCTGTCTGAATATGGGGGGACCATCCTCCAAGGCTAAATACTCCTGACTGACCGATAGTGAACCAGTACCGTGAGGGAAAGGCGAAAAGAACCCCGGCGAGGGGAGTGAAAGAGAACCTGAAACCGTGTACGTACAAGCAGTGGGAGCCCCACCACTAAGCCAGTGGTGGTTATCACAGCGTCATCCTTACTTGATGGCGGTTGGCGGAACGACAGTGACGCCCAACCCCCCAAATCAAGCCGAGGGGGCTTAGTGGTGGGGTGACTGCGTACCTTTTGTATAATGGGTCAGCGACTTATATTCTGTAGCAAGGTTAACCGCATAGGGGAGCCGCAGGGAAACCGAGTCTTAACGGGGCGTCAAGTTGCAGGGTATAGACCCGAAACCCGGTGATCTAGCCATGGGCAGGTTGAAGGTTGGGTAACACTAACTGGAGGACCGAACCGACTAATGTTGAAAAATTAGCGGATGACTTGTGGCTGGGGGTGAAAGGCCAATCAAACCGGGAGATAGCTGGTTCTCCCCGAAAGCTATTTAGGTAGCGCCTCGTGAACTCATCTTCGGGGGTAGAGCACTGTTTCGGCTAGGGGGTCATCCCGACTTACCAACCCGATGCAAACTGCGAATACCGAAGAATGTTATCACGGGAGACACACGGCGGGTGCTAACGTCCGTCGTGAAGAGGGAAACAACCCAGACCGCCAGCTAAGGTCCCCAAGTTCTGGTTAAGTGGGAAACGAAGTGGGAAGGCTCAGACAGCCAGGATGTTGGCTTAGAAGCAGCCATCATTTAAAGAAAGCGTAATAGCTCACTGGTCGAGTCGGCCTGCGCGGAAGATGTAACGGGGCTAAACCAGGCACCGAAGCTGCGGCAGCGGCACGTAAGTGTGGCTGGGTAGGGGAGCGTTCTGTAAGCCGGTGAAGGTGAACTGTGAGGTTTGCTGGAGGTATCAGAAGTGCGAATGCTGACATAAGTAACGATAAAGCGGGTGAAAAACCCGCTCGCCGGAAGACCAAGGGTTCCTGTCCAACGTTAATCGGGGCAGGGTGAGTCGACCCCTAAGGCGAGGCTGAAAAGCGTAGTCGATGGGCAACAGGTTAATATTCCTGTACTCGGTGTTACTGCGAAGGGGGGACGGAGAAGGCTATGTCATCCGGGCGACGGTCGTCCCGGTTTAAGCGTGTAGGTGGGATAACCTGGCAAATCCGGTTATCCGCAACACTGAGGCGTGATGACGAGGCACTGCGGTGCTGAAGTGACAGATGCCCGGCTTCCAGGAAAAGCCTCTAAGCTCCAGGTAACAGTGAATCGTACCCCAAACCGACACAGGTGGTCAGGTAGAGAATACTCAGGCGCTTGAGAGAACTCGGGTGAAGGAACTAGGCAAAATGGTGCCGTAACTTCGGGAGAAGGCACGCTGGCGTTAGGTGAAGAGACTTGCTCTTGAAGCCGAAGCCAGCCGCAGAGACCAGCTGGCTGCAACTGTTTAATAAAAACACAGCACTGTGCAAACACGAAAGTGGACGTATACGGTGTGACGCCTGCCCGGTGCTGGAAGGTTAATTGATGGGGTTATCGCCTGGCGAGAAGCTCCTGATCGAAGCCCCAGTAAACGGCGGCCGTAACTATAACGGTCCTAAGGTAGCGAAATTCCTTGTCGGGTAAGTTCCGACCTGCACGAATGGCGTAATGATGGCCAGGCTGTCTCCACCCGAGACTCAGTGAAATTGAACTCGCTGTGAAGATGCAGTGTACCCGCGGCAAGACGGAAAGACCCCGTGAACCTTTACTATAGCTTGACACTGAACATGGAGCCTTGATGTGTAGGATAGGTGGGAGGCAGTGAAGTGTGGACGCCAGTCTGCACGGAGCCATCCTTGAAATACCACCCTTGAATGTTTGATGTTCTAACGCGGGCCCGTTATCCGGGTCGCGGACAGTGTCTGGTGGGTAGTTTGACTGGGGCGGTCTCCTCCCAAAGCGTAACGGAGGAGCACGAAGGTCAGCTAATCACGGTCGGACATCGTGAGGTTAGTGCAAAGGCATAAGCTGGCTTGACTGCGAGCGTGACGGCGCGAGCAGGTACGAAAGTAGGTCTTAGTGATCCGGTGGTTCTGCATGGAAGGGCCATCGCTCAACGGATAAAAGGTACTCCGGGGATAACAGGCTGATACCGCCCAAGAGTTCATATCGACGGCGGTGTTTGGCACCTCGATGTCGGCTCATCACATCCTGGGGCTGAAGTAGGTCCCAAGGGTATGGCTGTTCGCCATTTAAAGTGGTACGCGAGCTGGGTTTAGAACGTCGTGAGACAGTTCGGTCCCTATCTGCCGTGGGCGCTGGAAGATTGAAAGGGGCTGCTCCTAGTACGAGAGGACCGGAGTGGACGCACCCCTGGTGTACGGGTTGTCATGCCAATGGCATTGCCCGGTAGCTAAGTGCGGAAGAGATAACCGCTGAAAGCATCTAAGCGGGAAACTTGCCTTGAGATGAGTCTTCCCTTGTCCCTTGAGGACACTGAAGGAGCGTTCGAGACGAGGACGTGGATAGGCTGGGTGTGTAAGCGTTGCGAGACGTTGAGCTAACCAGTACTAATGTACCGTGCGGCTTAACCTGACAACACCGAAGGGGTTTTGCGGGGTTTGAGAGAATGACGGGTTTCAGATAACGGTGACGCCAGGTGCGGACTGACAGCTTGTTCGGGATTGAATACAGGATTTGTCTGGCGGCAATAGCGCGGTGGTCCCACCTGACCCCATGCCGAACTCAGCAGTGAAACGCCGTTGCGCCGATGGTAGTGTGGGGTCTCCCCATGCGAGAGTAGGGCACTGCC
>NZ_JBFPEZ010000050.1:0-44209 GCF_040838225.1 Xenorhabdus sp. SGI246 | reverse complement strand
AACCATTCAATACATGACCGTTTTCTGCCCTATAGTGATAGTAATTTTCTATTGGATACCGAGTATTCATCATCAAAGTCAGGATGTTATCACTGCCCGTTTTTTAAATATCAAGTGCGCAATAATCCCGCCAACCAATCCCCAAAATGCTGAGCTGATCCCCAGTAAATTTGCTCCTGATGCTGTGATTAGAAAACAAACAATGGCGGCATCCCTTGTAGTTTCATTTTTGATTGCCAGATTCAGACTATTTGTAAAAGTGCCAAGAAGGGCTAATCCGGCCAAAATCTTTATAAATGGCGTTGGAAAAGCGTTAAATAAATAGAAGATGGTTCCGCCAAAAATGCCAGCCAGTACATAGAAAAAACCAGCACTCACAGCGGCAATATACCGTTTATCCCGATCTGGGTGGACATCATTTCCCATGCAAATGGCTGCTGTAATTGCGGCAATGCAAATACTGAATCCCCCAAAAGGTGTCAGAATAATGGTTACTAATGATGTCCAAATAAGTAATTTGGATGTACGAGGTGGATATCCCGCCGCTTGTAGAGTAGCTATCCCCGGTGCATTTTGTGATGCCATCGTGACGATAAAAAATGGAATGCCTACACCAATAAGTGTGGTCGCGCTAAATTGTGGCATGACAAATTTAGGCGTGGAGAATATGATGCTTTCACCTGCCAAATTTAAACTGCCGCTGAGGATACAGAGAATAACCCCTGCCGCAAGTGTTGAAATTATTGCGTATAATGGAAAGTAGCGGCGGAAAATTAAGTAAATAAGTAGCATGATGCTACAAAGCCAAAAGTTGGATTGTAGTATTGCAAAGGCATCCAAACCGAAGCGGAGTAATATTCCGGCAAGCATTGCGGCAGCGATGGAGTGCGGGATGTAGTTCATCAATTTGGCAAATAGCCCAGTAATACCGCATATCAACATTAATGTTGAAGCGAAGATGAAAATACCAATGGCTTCATTGACAGAGGTATTCGGAAAATGTGTCGCCAACAATGCAATTCCCGGTGTTGACCAGGCCGTTAAAATGGGAGTGCGATAATAAAGTGATAACGCAATTGTTGAGATTCCCATCCCAATACCGAGCGTAACTAGCCAGGCACCAATTTGTGATGATTCGACACCAATCGCTGCCAATGCTTGGAGAATTATCGCAACTGAACTAGCATAACCAACTAATACCGCAACAAAACCTGTAATAAGCGTTGCTGGTGAAAAATCTCTAAAAAATGATTGCTTAGGCATACGATATTACCTATCGGATGTTATAACGGACGATGATGAGAATATCATCGTCTGTTTTAGCATTCAACCCATGTATTTATTTTGAGAAGGCACCAATGAGTGATATCACACCGAAAATTGCCGAAAAATTTAAGTCATTAAGAGCTTCTCGAGGGTTAAGCCTCAGTCAGGCGGCTAAACTGACGGGAGTTAGTAAGGCGATGCTTGGGCAAATTGAACGCGGTCAATCAAGTCCGACGATTTCTACACTGTGGAAAATTGCAACAGGTTTTAATATCGCCTTTTCAACCTTCCTGGAGGGAACAGAGCCTCAGCTTCAGCCTGTATTACATCGATTTAATGAATTACCGATCTTTGAACAAAACAATTCAGGTATGCGAGTCACTCCACTGATCCCCTTTGATGATGAATTTTTCATCGATTTATTCAAAATAGAATTGTTACCAGGGGTTTCAAGTGAATCTTCTCCACATGAAGTTGGGGTGGTAGAGCATGTTATTGTGCTCAGTGGAGTGTTAGATCTGCGTATTAATAACACTTGGCATAAAATTTCAGCAGGTGAATCAATGCGTTTTCATGCCAGTTGCAACCATGCTTATGCTAATTCAGGTGATGATATTGTCGTTATCCATAACCTCATTCATTACCCACATCACTCATTACCTACATAATTACCTGAAAGAGTTGGCGTACAGATTGCTCATACAGATGTTAAGATGGCGATTTAAATCGCCATATCTTAATGTTATCTCATCTATTATTAAGATAAGATAATTAAATTATTAACATAGATGCCTTATAAATAAGAATGTAGATTAAGCCTTATTTATTAAAGAAATTAAAGTGTGAAGATAAAATAAATTTGAATTATTAATGTTTGATATAAGCAGGAAATATAATTTCCTTGACAATGACTAACTACTGGCGATATTAATTTATAATATGGTAAAAAATCTGAAATATTCATCTGATATATTTAATCTATCCAATCAGATTTAAAATTGCAGCATATATATCCTATGGATTTCAAGATGCAACTTGAAAGACGACGGGTATATAGCAAGTAGCAAGAGAGAGGGCATATGAATAGCCGAATAATACATCAGTATTCCACTATACATGCTTTGAAGTCTGGTGTTTTTGATGGAATGTTTACAATATCGGAAATCAGTCAAGGTGGCTCATTTGGTATTGGCTACTTACATGCACTCGCAGGTGAAATGATTGCATTGGATGATACTTTTTTTGAAATTCAGGGGGAGGGTAATGTACGCCGTTTCTATGCTCACGAACAGTTGCCGTTCGCACAGTTGACATATTTCAATCCTAATGAGCAGTTTCCTGTTTCAAATATCAACAAGAAATCTCTTTATTTAGAATTATCCTCTCAGTTAAATATTGATAATATTTTTGCTGCGATAAAGATTGAAGGTAATTTTAAAAATATCCGGTTTCGTCGTATGAATTGTCAGGAAAAACCTTCTATTAAAGCAGTGACAGAACAATTCGAAGAGACATTGTATGATATCTGCGGTGTGATGGTTGGATTTTGGACACCAGATATCTTTCACGGTGTTTCTGTTGCAGAGTTTCACATTCATTTTATTGATGAAGCCCGGACAAATGGTGGACACGTTATTGATTTTGAATTACATAATGGTCTTTTAAGTTACGAGTTAAAACAAGATATAAAAATCCATCTGCCAGATAAATAGTGAATATCTTAATGCCGACCTCAAAATCAATAATCTGCATGATATTATTAGAAAAACTGAAAGATGATAAGGGGCCTGTAGAAAAACGATATTTTTTTAATTTCATTTAAGGCAGGGAATGAGTCATTTCAATCCCTGCTCTGGATATCAGTTACTTGTTTTTAAGACATTTGAATATTCCACCGGCACCCATTTATATCCCTGTTTTTCTTTACGAATATGTCCGATACCCGGAAAGGGTAAGTGGGCACCACCAATTAACCATTGTTGATGCGAGGCTTTTTCGAAAATAGATTTACGTGCTTCAATGGCTTTATTGTTATCTACATCGAATTCAATAGAAACTTCGGGATGTGGCAGTTGTACTGCATGAAAATGTACGATATCACCCAAAATCAACATGTGACTTTTGCCTGAATGTATCAGGTATGAAGTATGACCGGGGGTATGACCAAAAGTGGATATTGCTTTGATGCCGGAAATAACCTCTTTTCCACTTTTAAAAGTATGCAATGCCTTTGCAGCAATATATGGTGCTACAGCTTCTTGAACCCTGTTAGCGAATGACTGATTTTTTTCTGAAGTTGAAGCTATAAGCTGAGGGTTCAATCTGAAATTATTTTCTTCCTCAGAAATATATACAGTCGCATTCAGGAATAGGGCTTTACCCTCCGGTGAAGTAATGCCACAAGCATGGTCCGGGTGCATATGTGTCAGTAATATGGCTTTTATTTCTTCTGGTTGATAACCCGCAGAACGGATATTATTAATGATATTGCCCGCTGTGGGGCCAAAGCAGTGGCTACTGCCTGCATCAATTAATATCAAACCTGCTTTGGTATTAACAAGATAAGCATTTATTGCTGTCTGAATGCCCTTTTTATTTTCAATCTGGAACATTCGAGCGATCAGTGCCTGAATATTTTTTTCATCAAGACCTTTTAGTAAAGCAGGGGAAAGATCGATGTGTCCATCATAAACAGCGGTAACCGTGAAATCACCAACGAGATAATGATAATAACCAGGAACCTGATTTGCAGGTTGTTCAGCAAATTTCATCGAAGCAGTGGACATTGTAGAAGTTGCCATCACGCCTGCGAGGGCCAATGTAATAGCAAGACATGATTTCTTAAAAATATTTTTCATTAAATACTCCAGAAATTAAGGGAATAAAATAACTATAATTTATCAGTGTTATTAAAAATAAATTAATTAATGAAAAATAGGATAGATACAGATTTAAATGTTGATAAGTTAATAATTGGTTGAATGATATAAGATAAAAAAATAGTTAACACGATATTATGGTGTCAAAAAAACATCTGCTCTCTTTAAAAAGGATTAAATCAATTTTAATAAGTGATCCTTAGAAACAGTCCTGATTCATTTTTTGTTATCTCATAAAATGAGATTGTCAGATTAATTTAAATTGATGTTGAGATAATAACTTATTCTTATTGCAATAAAATCCTTGGCCCTGCTCCTTTTTCTCCCAATATATCATTTGGGTTGCGTAGCGGGCACTCAGTCAGTGAAAGGCAGCCACAACCGATGCAACTGTCCAGATTATCGCGTAACTGGGTTAGCTTTGTAATACGTTGATCCAGCATATCCCGCCATTGTGAAGAGAGTATGCGCCATTGTTCTGCCGTTAGTTTGCTGTTGGGTGGGAATTGACTCAATATTTTTTGTATTTCTTTCAAAGGAATACCTGTACTTTGAGCAACTTTGATAATCGCGATATAACGCAGAACAATGGCAGGAAAACGACGCTGATTTCCCTGGTTACGTGAGCTTTTGATTAGCCCTTTTGACTCATAAAAATGAAGTGTTGATATAGCAACTCCACTACGTTTTGCTACTTCTCCGATGGTCAAAGCCCTATTAAAATCAATGTCTTTATCTTTTGCCATTTCTGTTGATCTTAAGTTAACTTGAAGTTTTATAGTCATACCTGATATTTCTGTCAATTAGAAAAATACTCTTGTTGATTCGACATTCGCGTCTATTGGACAGGTGAAAAAGTGATTAGCAAGGTAAATATTTACAGGTGGAAGGGTCTGAGTTATTGTTTCCATCGGTTCAGAAAAATGGCCCTCCCCTCTATTTTTATTTTGGCAGTTTTTCTGAAGATGCTCTTGATGTGCCTGCTCGTCAGGTAATGAGTTATGCCACTGTTGCAGGTATATCCGTTGCAAACAACAAATAGTCATAGTCCAACAATTTGTTCTGTTAATACAGGGCCTTTTGGTGAGAGCGTTGGTGGTGCGGAGCGCCTGGCCAAACAGGAACACCAAAAAGATTACGTCAGCGCCAGTTAGTGAGGGTACTGATCAAGATTAACGTGTTACCAAAGGATGAAGGCTGAAAGGTTGCTGAGGCAATGGTATTGTTTGTATAAGCGACGGCATTGTTTTGCAAACGGGACGCTTCATAGAGCCAATCATGACAACAGCATATTATCCCTATCCATTACAATTTGCTTATTGGGTGCCCAATGTTTCTGGCGGCCTGGTAGTCAGTAAAATTCCTCAGCGCACTCAGTGGGATGCACAATATAACCGACGATTAGCACAGATCGCTGAACACGCCGGATTTGATTATGCCTTGACACAAATTCGTTTTACTGCCGGATATGGTGCCGAAAATCAGCACGAATCAGTAACTTTTTCTCAAGATTTGCTGGCGGCAACTGAAAAGTTGAAAGTCATTGCAGCGTTGCTGCCCGGTCCCTGGAATCCTGCTCTAGCTGCCAAGCAGATAGCTACCATTAGCCACCTTTCCGATGCACGTATTGCCGTGAATATTGTCAGTGGCTGGTTTCGTGGTGAGTTTAAGGCCATTGGTGAACCCTAGCTCGATCATGAAGAGCGCTATTTACGCTCTGAGGAATTTATTCGCTGCCTGCGGGGGATCTGGCAGGAAGAACAGTTCACTTTTGCCGGAGATTTTTATCGTTTTCGGAATTACAGCTTAAAACCGAAACCTCTTCATCCGCAGCCGGAAATTTTTCAGGGAGGTAGCTCACGAGCCGCGCGGGACATGGCTGCACGGGTTTCTGACTGGTACTTCACTAACGGTAATAGTACAGAAGGCGTGCGTCAACAAATCGAAGATATTCAGGTTAAATCCCGGCAAAACGGGCATTCAGTAAAAATTGGTATGAATGCGTTTGTGATTGCCCAGAGACAGTGAGCAACAAGCTCAGCAGGTGCTGCAAGAGATTATTGATCACGCTGATGTGGAAGCAGTGAAAGGTTTTCAGCATGAGACACAGAATGCGGGCTTGGCTTCTCCGGAAAAAGAAGGGAACTGGGCGAAATCCAGCTTTGATGATTTGGTGCAGTATAATGATGGTTTTAAACCGAGGTTGATTGGTACACCGCAACAAATAGCTGAACGGATTATCGACTATAAGAAAGTAGGCGTAGATCTATTGTTGCTAGGATTCCTCCATTGTCAGGAGGAGGTTGAATTCTTTGGACGTGAGGTTATCCCTCGTGTCCGGGTACTTGAACAACAGTTAACATCGGAGTTAAGAGCATGAAGAAACCACGGGTGGTGATCCGTGGCGATAACTTCTATGTCTCTGCCAAAGAGGCTAACCTTAATGTCTGATAATATCGTGATCGGCATTGATATTGCCAAACACAAAAGTGCGGATTTTGGATAACGATATGTATGGTTGCTGTTTTTTCACGGGGATGTGGATCATATAGGGATGTGGATCATATAGTGGTTCACATCCCCAACATAAAATCAAGCCGCTAAGTTAACCTGTTGATTATCAATCAGGCGTGTTTTTCCTAACCATGCCGCCATCAGGATCACAGCCTTTTTGCTCTGTGATGTTAAAGGTTCCAGATTTTCTGCATCACGAATAAATATCTCATCCGGCATAAAACCTTCTTCTCGTAGATGAGTGGACATTATTGCAAGCAACTGTTCAATATCCCGTTCGCCATTTCTCAACCTTTCAGCCGCACATTGCATGACTTGGTTTAGCAGAGGCGCTACTTTTTTCTCTTCTGGAGACAGAAGATTGTTGCGTGAACTGAGTGCCAACCCATTTTTATCGCGGACAATAGGTATGGAAACCAGAGTGATATCATAAGTCATGTCAGCAATCATTCTGCGGATAACCTGCAATTGCTGAAAATCTTTTTCACCGAAGTAAACCAGATCAGGCTGGATCAGATTGAACAGTTTGCTGACAACCGTGGTGACTCCACGGAAATGCCCCGGCCGGCTTGCACCTTCAAGCATATAAGAGAGTTCAGGTACTTCAACAAAAGTCTGTTTGCCGTTTAAGCCATTCGGATACATTTCCTTGGCATTAGGAGCAAAAACCATCTCAACATTGCGGCGACTCAGTTTTTCACAATCTTCCTGTAGAGTTCGCGGGTAGTTGACTAAGTCATCTTCGCGATCAAATTGCATTGGATTGACAAAAATGCTCACAATGACTACGTCAGCTTGGGCTTTGGCGGTATCAACCAGAGCCATATGACCATCATGCAGATTGCCCATTGTCGGCACAAAGGCAATTCGTTTTCCGGCCTGACGCCAACGACGGATTTCACGGCGTAAAATGGGGATTGTTTCTATAATCAGCATTGCTCTACTCCTTTATAATTGGCCGTCATGCTGTGTATACCCGTCGTCTTTCTTGAAGTCCATAGGGTATAGATTAATTGAATGAATGTGCTTGGTCGGGGTAAGTGCCGTTTTCCACTTGTTCAATGTACAGGTTGATGGCATCCCTGATGTTGCCAGTTTCTTTGAGAAAATCTTTGGCAAATTTTGGTGGTTTCGGGGTAATGCCCAAAGCATCATGCATGACGAGGATCTGTCCATCAGTTTGATTGCCTGCACCAATGCCAATAACCGGGATTTCCAGCGCTTCAGTCACTTTCCGTGCCAGTTCTGCTGGCACACATTCCAGTACCAATAACTGCATCCCGGCTTTTTCTAAGGCAATAGCATCGTTAATTAATTGTTGAGCAGTGGGTTCATCACGCCCCTGTACTTTATAGCCCCCTAATATGTTAACGGCTTGTGGTGTCAGCCCCAGATGCCCGCAAACGGGAACAGAACGGTCAGTCAGCATTTTTACTGTCTCACACAGCCAACTTCCACCTTCAATTTTGACCATGTTAGCGCCTGAACGCATTAAAACAGCGGCATTATTGCAGCCTTGCTCTGGAGTGGCATAACTCATGAAAGGCATATCGGCAATCAGAAAAGCATAGGGAGCACCAGCGCGGACGCTTCGGGTATGGTAGGCAATATCTTCCACTGTAACCGATAAGGTAGAATTAAACCCTTGCACGGTCATGCCGAGTGAATCGCCAATAAGCATGACATTGATACCTTGGGCAGCAAACAGGTGTGCGAAGCTAGCATCGTAAGCCGTAATTGTCGCAAACTTACGTTTCTCTTTTTTTAACTGGCTCAGGTCAGCCAGAGATATTGGTTTCATTATTACCTCCTGAATAGTTATACCCTTTATTTTTGGGTACTGTGCTACAACCAAAACGTCAGGCCATTTTCTGGAACATGTTTTAATCGTTCTGCCAATGTTTCTTTATCAGGAAACACGAGATCTGGTGCAATTTCTGCAAGCGGATAAAGCATAAATTCGCGTTGTTTTAAACCGTAGTGGGGAATAGTTAGGCGTTCAGTATTAATCACTTGATCACCGAATAACATGATATCCAGATCAAGTGTTCTCGGCCCCCAACGCTCGTCTTTGCGGACACGTCCTTGAGCCAGTTCTATCGCTTGAGTGTGATCAAGCAAGGTTTCTGGTAGTAAGTGAGTACCCAATACAACAGCCAGATTGAGATAGTCTGGCTGATCCTGTGGTCCCAACGGTTTAGTTCGATAAAATGAGGAGTGTGCAATAAAAGTCGTGTCAGGGATTGTTTTCAGGGCAGCAAGTGCATTATCAACTTGCTGCAAAGGATCTGCCTGATTACTGCCAATAGCGATGTAAACCCTGGTCATAGTATTAGACATGATTCCAGTTAATTCCTGTTATGGCGAGGGCGATTATGACTACCCCGGTGATGGCGTGTTCTGCGACGAACAGGTTCACAGCCAAGTTCAGAGATCATGCTCCGCTGTTGTGAAGGTGTTGATTGTTGGAATTTTGTCCACCAGTGCACCAGTTCTTTCAGTTCATGACGTGGTTCAATGCTGGCGCGTAATTCCAGTAAATCAAAAGCAGCCCGGAATTTTGGGTGCTCCATCAATTTATTTGCTCGTTTCCCCTGACGGCGCGGCAGGCGAAGCTGCAATAGCCAAATATCACGCATAGTTGTGGTATAGCGTTTTGGAATGGCAATTGAACGGCACTGTTCATCAAGAATATCATTCATCGCCAAAGCAAAGGCATCGTAATACTGTAAGCCACTTTCCTGCGTCAGTTTTTCCGCATGTTCAATCAGTGGATACCATAATATTGCCGCAAATAAGAAAGCAGGATTGACCCGCTTGTCATGCTGGAGACGATAATCGGTATTTTTTAATACCTGCTGCAACAGTTTTTCCATCGTTGAATCACCGTGTTGGGTGAATCCACGTTGGATTAGCGGGAATAATGGTTCAAATAGCTGGTATTCACGCAGTAGCTTATAAGTACTGTAACCGTGCCCTGACTGTAGTAGTTTCAGAGATTCATCGAATAGACGGGCGGGGGGAATCTCTCTTAGCAGAAACGCAAGACGTGGGATAGGTTCGGCAGTGGTCTCATTGATAGTCATGTTTAGCTTGCTGGCAAAACGGATGGCACGCAGCATCCGTACCGGATCTTCGCGATAGCGGGTTTCCGGATCACCAATCAGGCGAATGACCCCTTCTTCCAGATCGGCCATTCCACCGACATAATCCCGTAGTGCGAAATCTTCAATACCGTAATAGAGGCTATTGATAGTGAAATCGCGGCGGATGGCGTCTTCTTCCACTGAACCAAAGATATTGTCACGCAGTAACATCCCACTTTGAGCTTTGTGTGACTGATTGCGGTCATTGCATTCAGTTTGTTCATGTGACCCACGGAATGTGGCAACTTCAATCACATCTGGCCCAAACATAATGTGGGCAAGGCGAAAACGACGACCAACAAGGCGACAGTTACGGAATAACTTACGTACTTGCTCTGGTGTTGCGTTGGTGGCAATGTCAAAATCTTTCGGTTTTTTGTGCAGCAATAAGTCACGTACACCGCCGCCTACCAAATAAGCCTCAAAGCCAGATTTATTCAGGCGGTATAGAACCTTCAATGCATTTTCACTGATATCTTTGCGTGAAATAGGGTGCTGGTCCCGTGGGATTACGGTGATCAGGGGGGCAGAAGGTTTTGCCTTTCCAGATGTTTTCTTCATTTTGATGTTTTCGGCATTTGATGAAGATATGCGATTCACTCTGCTATGTTTAGGCAGAGTGCTGCTCTCTGTTTGAGCAGAATGGTCAGATACGGTGACTGGCCTTTCACTGGCTGCCTGTGTTTCGCGTTTTATCTTGGTTTCGCGGATCAGCAAATTACGGCAGAAAGTTGCTACTCGGTTAAAAATGGTACACCTCGATAGTGACGAATCAAATTAAAACAAAAAAACAGCCGCTAATCATAACTTACTGGACATTCTTTGAGAATGCTTGCAGTGCCAATAGCAACACTTTATTTAAATTGTCTATTGATTGTGTTTTGGGGTGGAACATGATTTATATTCCAACCAATGATAGCCTGTTTTAGTAATTGATCTGTGGTGAGATCTTGCCAGCCTGCAATAGTTGGTTGGTTTAAAAATGATAACGCATCAATTAGCAATGGACGTGGATCATCAAGAGGGATCGGTTTTGCATGATTTTGCTTGGAAAGTTTATTGCCCTCTTTATTTAATACAAGGGGCAAATGTACATAATCTGGCGTTTTAAAATTCAGATACCGATATAAAGATATTTGGCGAACGGTAGGTTCGATCAAATCTGCTCCTCTGACAATTTCAGTGATGCCTTGATAGTTATCGTCAATAACAACGACAAGATTATAGGCAAATAAACCATCTTTGCGATGGATAATGAAATCTTCTTCAGCCATTTTTGCAGATACGGTGATATTTCCCTGTAATTTGTCGTGAAAACCATAAACGGGACACTGTTGTTGCAGGCGAATGGCGGCATTACGGGCTGGCAGGTGTAAATGCTGGCAGAAACTATCATAAAATCCGCCCAAATGCTGAATGCGCTGGCGGGTACAGTTACAGTAATAACTATTTTCCTGTTGTAGTAGCTGCTCAAGTATCGCCCGGTAAGCATCGTGACGTTGGGATTGATACAGTACTTCTCCGTCCCAGTGAAGGCCGTAGTGCTCTAATGCTTGTAATATCCTGCTTGCTGAGCCGGAAACTTCTCGCGGAGGATCGATGTCATCAATTCGCATCAGCCATTTTCCTTGGCAAGCACGAGCCTGTAAGTAACTGCCCAGTGCTGTCACCAGAGAACCAAAATGGAGATCGCCAGATGGAGATGGCGCAAAACGCCCAATATACAACGGAGGATGTTTATACAATGGAAAGTGTTCGGATTGAGTCATGTCAGGATCAGTTAAGGGAGTATACGGCGCCTTTCAGCGCCGTACTCAACCCATTAGTTAGCCAGCCATTTGCTTTTCGCGAATTTCAGCTAACGTTTTACAGTCAATACATAAATCAGCTGTAGGGCGAGCTTCTAAACGACGAATGCCGATTTCAACCCCACAGGATTCACAGTAGCCGAAGTCATCGTCTTCGACTTTCTTCAGCGTTTTTTCGATCTTCTTGATCAACTTACGTTCACGATCCCGATTACGTAATTCAAGACTGAATTCTTCTTCTTGCGCCGCACGGTCAACCGGATCAGGGAAGTTCGCTGCCTCATCTTGCATATGAGATACAGTACGGTCTACTTCATCCCTGAGTTGATTGCGCCATGCTTCCAGAATCAGCTTGAAATGCGTTAACTGGGCATCGTTCATGTATTCTTCGCCTGGCTTTTCCTGGTAAGGTTCTACCCCTGCTATGGCGAGAATGCTCAAGGACGAGGTTTTACGTTTTTGCCCTTCTTGCATAATGCTTCTCCTTACACACGCACTATCAAACGACCCCCCAACAGTAGGGGGAAAAAATAGGCCGCTATAAATAGCAGATGACTGCGAGGTTGGCAATTATTCCTACCATTAGTTTTGCAATGGTGTGAAGGCAGCCGTGTTTACTGCCTAAATATGTTGCAAAACTTACCTCATTAGCATGATCTGTTTACAAATCATCCCATTGATACAAAAGGCAATTTGTGACTTAGAACCATCCTGTTTTCTGTCATGCTGGCCCCGTAACAAATTACTTCGACCCCTAAATTGCATGCTTGTTCCAAAAGAAAAGCATAATCGTGGTCAATATGTTTTGCTGCCATCACTTGGCTGATACCGGAATGTAAAACAGCAAAGCACAGGACAGCACGTTGTCCCTGTTGCGCTATCAATGATAGTTCACGTAAATGTTTTTGCCCACGAATTGTCACAGCATCAGGGAAATATCCTTTATTGTCTTGCAATAAGGTGACCGATTTTATTTCAATATAGCAATTAACTTTTTGTTTTGACTCTAACAATAAATCTATCCTGCTTTTCTCTTTTCCGTAGCTCACTTCGCGGTTGATTTTTTCGTAGCCGGATAATTCTGAAATTAGATTTTTTTCAATAGACTGATAAACCAGATCATTAGCTCGTAGTGTATTCACGCAAATCCAATGCCCGTTTTGAGTTTGTGTCAGCTCCCAGCTATTGGGATATTTACGCTTAGGATTATCTGATGTGGAATACCACACAGTATCTCCGGGAGTTGCACAGCCTGTCATCGCGCCAGTATTGGCACAGTGTATAGTGAGCGTTTCACCTTCTGGAGTAAGGACATCAGCCAGAAAACGTTTATAGCGACGAATTAATGTGGCAGGCTTCAATGGTGGCGAAAATTCCATAAACTTTCCTTTATAACTAACAGGTTCACTATCATTAAGTCATTTGCACGAAGTCACTTGAGCATGAACTAAAATTAAACATGAAGATGAAATTAAACGTGAACTGAAATTAAAATCACCAATGCTACAATGACAGCCCTTGAAAGTTAATTGCTATGGTGAGCCTTTGTTATTACCTATTTATGACGTTGTAGACTCTGTCATAACGCAGTTGGAGACCTCAAAACAGGTTTTATTACATGCTCCGACAGGCGCGGGAAAATCAACCGGATTACCGCTGGCAATCCTGAATAATACCCGGTTTAGCGGACGTATTATTATGTTGGAACCACGACGTATTGCAGCGCGTAGTGTTGCTGAACGTCTGGCAGAGCAATTGAATGAACCAGTAGGTATGACGGTAGGTTACCGAATGCGTTCGGAGACTAAAGTCAGTGCTTCCACACGCCTTGAAGTAGTGACCGAGGGGATCTTGACCCGTATGCTGCAACAAGATCCTGAATTGAGTGATGTCTCTCTCGTCATTCTTGATGAATTTCACGAACGCAGTTTACAGGCCGATCTCGCGCTGGCTCTGTTGCTGGATGTGCAGGAAGGGCTGCGCGATGATTTGCGCATTCTGGTGATGTCAGCCACGCTGGATAATCAGCATCTTTCTTCTCTGTTACCTGAAGCACCTGTGGTTGTATCAGCAGGCCGTAGTTATCCAGTGGTGAGAAGTTACCATCCACTTCCTGCTCATCTGCCTTTTGAACAAGCAGTGGCTTCCACTGTATTACGTTTATTGCAGCAGGAGACAGGTTCCTTATTGCTATTTTTACCCGGAGCGGGTGAAATTCAGCGTGTATTGACTCAGTTGGAGGGCAAGGTTAATAACGATACATTATTGTGCCCACTATATGGCGCTTTATCACTAACAGAACAACGCAAAGCAACAGCGCCCGCTCCGGCAGGAATGCGTAAGGTGGTACTGGCGACTAATATTGCAGAAACCAGTCTGACGATTGAGGGAATTCGTCTGGTGGTGGATAGTGGTCTGGAACGTACCAGCCGATTTGAACCGAAGAGCGGCTTAACCCGTTTGATTACCCAACGCATCAGTCAGGCATCAATGATTCAACGAGCTGGTCGAGCAGGCAGGTTGGAAGCTGGTGTGTGTTGGCATTTATTTAGTCAAGATCAGGCTGAGCGTGCTACAGAGCACAGTGAAGCAGAAATTTTGCATTCCGATTTGAGTAACTTGCTGCTTTCTTTATTACAGTGGGGATGTCGTGACAGTAGTCAGTTACATTGGTTAGACAATCCACCACAAGCTGCCCTGGCTGTTGCCCAAGCTCTACTTACTCGCTTGGGAGCACTGGATGATAAGCAGCAATTAACAGCCCGTGGTTGGCGAATGACCGAATCCGGTTGCGAGCCTCGTTTGGCCGCTATTTTATGTCTGGCAAGAGAATGGTGTTCAGGTAAAGGCTCATGTGTGGAGAAAGAATCGGTGGGGGAAGCACTGGCAACAGCAGCGAAACTGGTTGCGATCCTTGAGGAGCCGCCACGATGGGAGCAACCGGATCTCATCCATTGTCTTACTTCCAATCAATCTCATTGGCAGCAACGGGCAAAACAACTATTCAGAAGTCTGGTCAGAAGCCTGGCAGATAATACTGTTGCAGATCCTAACCGCATTAATCTGGAGTATGTGCCTGAGTTATTGGTGCAGGGGTTTCCTGACCGAATTGCGAAAAATCGTGACAACCTTGGGCGTTTTCAACTGGCTACTGGCTTGGGTGCTGTATTGGCGCGGGAAGAGTCGCTTTCAGATGAAACATGGCTGGTAGCACCGGCATTGCAGCAAGGTAGCAAAACACCGGATGCACGCATTCTGCTTGCCTATCCGTTGAATATTGAACAAATAATCAGGCAATATCCTGCTTTGTTTACAGAACAGACAGCTATTGAATGGGATGATAATAAGGGAACGCTGCGTGCATGGAAGCGGCTGAAATGTGGACGTTTGACGGTTAAGGCACAGCCTTTGGCAAAACCTTCTGCGACTGAATTGCAGGAAGCCCTGCTGAATTGGGTCCGGCAGGAGGGACTGGCAGCTTTGACTTGGTCACAGGAAGCATCGCAGTTGCGAATTCGTTTGCAACGGGCCGCAGAATGGCTGCCGGAAATTGCATGGCCTGCTGTTGATGATGATGCTTTATTGGATTCTCTTGAACAGTGGCTGCAACCTGCATTGGAAATGGAACATGTGCAAGATTTGAAGAGATTGCGACAAGTTGAGCTGTCATCAGCTCTTGTGACTCTTCTTGATTGGCAGCAGCGGCAAATACTGGATAATGAATTGCCTACTAATTACACTGTGCCAACTGGAAGCCGGATCAGCATTGAATATTTCTACGATAAGCCACCCGTATTGTCAGTCAGAATGCAAGAAATGTACGGCGAGCAGCAAAATCCGGTTTTGGCGAAAGGGCGAATTCCTGTCGTTGTTGAGTTGTTGTCTCCGGCTCATCGTCCATTGCAGATCACCCAAGATCTCGCGGCATTTTGGCGGGGAGCTTATCGAGAGGTACAAAAAGAGATGAAAGGGCGTTATCCCAAGCATTTATGGCCAGATGACCCTGCTAATGCAGCGCCGACGAGGCGCGTGAAAAAATATATGTAATTATTTTAATAAATTCAATATTTATACGTTTCATGAACAATTGGAGAATTCGGTATGTCTGATGATGATCGTCAGCCAATCGGACGTAAGGGTAAAAAATCGGGACATCGTCGTGGGCGTCAGGCGAACAAACGTCATCGGCGGGCTGATTATGACTATGATGATTTTGAAGGCGAAAATGATAACGACGATGAGGATGAAGTCATGACGAAAAAAGGGAACAAATCCTCGCAGATAAAAAGGCGGGGAAAATGGGTCTGGCTGCTGCTATTGAAAATCTTTATTGTGTTGACAGTACTCATTGTTATATATGGTTTTTATCTGGATAACAAAATCCGACATCGCATTGACGGCAAAGTTTGGGATCTTCCTGCTGCGGTATATGGCCGTATGGTAAACCTTGAGCCGGGCATGAATTACAGTAAGGCTGAAATGGTTCGGTTATTGGAAGGTATGCAGTATCGGCAGGTGACTAAAATAACCCGCGCAGGTGAGTTTGTGGTCAGGGGCAATGGTATTGAAATGTTGCGTCGGCCTTTTGATTTTCCTGATGGTAAAGAGGGGCAAATTCAGGCTCGTTTAACTTTTAATGACAATCACTTGGCCAGCATTGAAAATATGGAAAACCAGCGTCAGTTTGGTTTCTTCCGTCTTGATCCAAAACTGATCACGATGATGCAGTCTGCGAATGGTGAGCAGCGCCTGTTTGTTCCGCGTGCCGGCTTTCCTGATTTACTGGTTCAGACATTATTAGAAACGGAAGATCGTTATTTCTACGAGCATGACGGCATCAGACCCCTTTCGATTGTTCGTGCAGCGCTGGAAAACCTACTGGCAGGCCGTGCAGTTCAGGGGGGAAGTACCTTAACTCAGCAGTTAGTCAAAAATTTATTTCTGACTAACGAACGTACCTTAAGCCGTAAAGCCAATGAAGCCTTAATGGCATTATTGCTGGATGCACGCTACAGCAAGGATCGCATTCTTGAACTCTACCTGAATGAAGTTAACTTAGGGCAAAGTGGTGATGAGCAGATCCGAGGTTTCCCGTTAGCGAGTCTTTATTATTTCGGGCGTCCGATTGATGAACTGAGTCTGGATCAGCAAGCATTATTGGTAGGGATGGTTAAAGGGGCTTCGTGGTATAACCCGTGGCGTAATCCTAAAACCGCACTGAAACGCCGTAATGTTGTATTGAAGATCCTCCAGAACCGAAAAGTGATTGATCAGGAGCTATATGACTTGCTAAGCGCTCGTCCACTCGGTGTAAAGCCCAAAAGTGATGTAATAACACCACAGCCTGCATTTATGCAGATGGTGCGTCAGGAATTACAGCAAAAGCTGGGTGATAAAGTTAATGATTTATCCGGTGTAAAAATATTCACAACATTAGATCCGGTTGCACAGGATGCAGCGGAGAAAGCAATAGAACAAGGTATTGCTGATCTGCGCAAGTCGCGTAATGTGCCTAATTTAGAGGGGGCGATGGTCGTTGTTGACCGTTTCAGTGGCGAAGTCCGGGCGATGGTTGGTGGCTCGCAGCCACAGTATGCGGGTTTTAACCGTGCGATGGATGCTCGTCGCTTAATCGGTTCGCTTGCCAAGCCGGCAACTTATCTGACTGCATTGAGTGAACCCGATAAATATCGTCTGAACACTTGGCTGGCGGATGAACCTATCTCAATACCTCAGGCTGGTGGTAAACCGTGGGAGCCGAGGAACTTTAGCCGTAATTTCAGCGAACGAGTGATGTTGATAGATGCGTTGGCACGTTCAATCAACATCCCGACAGTCAATTTGGGTCTGGATGTGGGGTTGGATCATATTGCTAATACTTTAGTGTTACTGGGCATTCCGGCTAAAGAAATCCAGAAAGTACCTGCAATGTTGTTGGGAGCTATCAACCTGACTCCGATGGAAATGGCGCAGGAGTTTCAGACCATTGCCAGTGGAGGAAATCGGGCTAAACTCTCCGCACTGCGCTCTATCATTGCTGAGGATGGCAGCGTGGTTTACCAAAGTTACCCACAGGCGGAAAGAGCTGTACCAGCCCAAGCCGCTTATTTGACGTTATATGGTATGCAGCAAGTTGTTGCGCAGGGAACGGGCCGTTCACTGACCGGAAAATATGGCAAATATAATCTGGCGGGGAAAACGGGAACGACCAATGATCTGCGTGACACCTGGTTTGCCGGGATTGATGGTAAGGAAGTGGCGATTGTCTGGACCGGTCTTGATAACAACGGCCCGACCAAACTGACGGGAGCAACAGGAGCATTGAAGATTTACGAACGTTATCTGGCAAATGAAACACCATTGGCTCTGAATAACCGTCCACCGGAAGGTATTGTTGATATGACAGTTAATGAAGATGGCTCCTTTAACTGTGCCGGAAATGGTATCAGAATGTTACCGGTTTGGACGGATAACCCACAAGAGTTATGCCAGCAATCCGTGCAGCAGCCAATTGAGGAAGGTAAAGAAGAGGCGCCGGGCTGGTTGCGTGAGATGTTTGGGCAATAACCTGTAATTGAGCAGTGTTAAAATGTCATTCCCCACTTCTCAAGAGTGGGGAATCGGAAAAATGAGCATGGTGATGTTGTTTTGTCGAAAAATAGATCTAAGGTTGATAATTGGGCGAGGTGATACTTAGTGGAAGCTAAGCTATGAATATTATTATCCTATCCCTGCTATTTATTACCGCTGCATTATTACATGGTATCAGTGGTATTGGTTTTCCTATTGCCAGTACAACCGCATTAAGTTTATTTATGCCTTTGAAAGAAGCAGTAGTCTTAGCATTATGGCCAACATTGTTGGTTAATGTGTTAAGTGTGATTTCAGGTGGAAAAATTGGCCCAATATTACATAAATACAGTTTACTGGCGCTCTTTTCATTATTAGGTAGTTTTATTGGGGCGAAACTTTTATTTCTGATTAATCCTGCCTATCTTCAATTACTGTTGAGTGGAGTCATTGCGTTTTACATTATTAATAGTGTACGCAGTGATAATTTTCGTTTACCTGCAAGTCCGATTATTTTGGCGCTATTTGGTTTGGTGGCGGGTGTCATTGGCGGAGCGACAAATGCTATGTCACCCATATTGATCATGTGCCTGCTGGCGATGAGCAATGATCGTCACGAAATTGCACGGGCAGCGAATCTCTGTTTTTTGCTCGGAAAATTCAGCCAATTGGTGGTATTGCGTAATGAGGCATTCGAATTATTTTCTTCGGATTATTTGTGGCCTGTACTGTTACTCATGGGGTTATCTGTCCTTTTTCTCTTTATTGGTACTCGTCTGAGAACACGAATTAGTGCGCAGCATTTCCGCTGGTTGATGCTCATTTTGTTAGGTGTATTGGCAGTAATGTCTGCAATTCAGGCAATACGGGGTTTGGTGTAAGCAATAATCCATAACACCACAATATTATTGTCGTGTTATGGAGGAAGCAGATTACTTCAATTTAGCAAAACAATGAGCTGCTGCATTAACGGTACGCTGGATATCTTCATCTGAGTGAGCGATGGACATAAAGCCCGCTTCAAATGCGGATGGAGCCAGATAGACGCCTTCATTCAGCATTAAATGGAAGAATTTCTTAAAGCGTTCAACATCACATGTCATCACATCTTGATAGCAGGTAACGCTTTCTGCGTCAGTAAAGAAAATACCAAACATACCGCCAACATGATTAATCACCAGAGGAATACCGGCTTTTGATGCCGCATTTTTCAGGCCAGACGCTAATTTGTCAGTCAGTTCACTCAGACGCTGATGAACACCAACCTGGGCAACTTCTTTCAGGCAGGCCAGACCGGCAGCCATCGCGATAGGGTTACCGGAAAGCGTTCCGGCTTGATAAACCGGGCCGGTTGGTGCCAGTTTTTCCATGATTTCCTGACGGCCACCAAACGCACCTACAGGCATGCCACCACCGATGATTTTTCCAAGAGAGGTGAGATCTGGTTCAACACTGTAATATTCTTGCGCTCCACCTAAAGCAACACGGAACCCCGTCATAACTTCATCAATAATCAGCAAAGCACCGAATTCATCACACAGTTTACGCAGTCCCGGTAAAAATTCCGGTTGTGGAGGAATACAGTTCATATTTCCGGCGACAGGTTCGACGATAATACAGGCAATTTCTTCCGGGTATTTTTCGAAGGCGGCACGAACTGAATCCAGATCATTGTAGATACAGGTCAGAGTATGTTTGGCAAAGTCGGCAGGCACTCCCGGCGAATTTGGTTGCCCTATGGTCAGAGCGCCAGAGCCTGCTTTTACCAACAAACAGTCTGCGTGACCGTGATAGCAACCTTCGAATTTGATGATCT
This sequence comes from Xenorhabdus sp. SGI246, assembly GCF_040838225.1. Taxonomy (NCBI): domain Bacteria; kingdom Pseudomonadati; phylum Pseudomonadota; class Gammaproteobacteria; order Enterobacterales; family Morganellaceae; genus Xenorhabdus; species Xenorhabdus sp. SGI246. Next base: position 24,210 of record NZ_JBFPEZ010000050.1, on the reverse strand, counting down.
TATCGCGTTGAGTATAACCTCGTGCCAGACGGATGGCGCTCATGGTCGCTTCTGTACCTGAATTCACCATGCGAACCATATCCATAGAAGGAACGAGTTCTGTTACTAGTTTGGCCATTTCTACTTCGGCAGCCGTTGGAGCACCAAAGCTTAGGCCACGTTCAGCGGCTTCAATGACGGCATTACGAATAGCAGGGTGGTTATGTCCGAGAACCATTGGCCCCCACGAACCAACATAATCAATATAGGCGTTACCATCGACATCATAAAGATAGGCACCATCGGCACGTTGGATAAAAACAGGTGTACCGCCAACGCCGTTAAAAGCACGTACCGGAGAGTTAACACCACCGGGGATGACATGTTTTGCCTGAGAGTAAAGTGTTTCGGACTGGCTCATTAATAAATGCTCCTGGAAGACGATGGGTATATGAGGCTGCTATTTTAAATGACCCTAATAGGTAAGCCAAATCATAAGACTAAATCATAGGAATAGAGTGGGGGGATATCGTGTATACCCTGCATCTTGAAATCCATAGGGTATATATGGCAAAAACTTGAACGAATGAGTCAGGTATTAGATAATCACCGTTAACTGATCAGAAGGTTTATACCCTTTCTATTGGGTATACAACAACTTTCCGAGAACTTTTACCGGAAAACCGGACTGGAGTAAAAATATGAGCGATGATGCTGCACTACCTTTGCAGTTTACTGATGCCGCAGCCAACAAAGTTAAGGTATTGGTTGCAGATGAAGATAACCCGAACCTGCGCTTGCGGGTCTATATTACAGGTGGTGGTTGTAGCGGTTTCCAGTATGGTTTCACTTTCGACGACCAAATCAACGAAGGTGATCTAACAATTCAGAAACAAGGTGTTGAGCTGGTAGTTGACCCAATGAGCCTGCAATATCTGGTAGGTGGTAGCGTCGATTATACCGAAGGATTGGAAGGTTCTCGCTTTATTGTCACCAACCCGAATGCAAAAACCACTTGCGGTTGTGGTTCTTCTTTTAGCATCTGATTTCACTATTTATTTATCAAATTTTATTCATAAATCCAAAACATGAGGGCAATGAAAACATTGCCCTCATGTTTATTGTCATTACCCTTGTCCCATTGTTTATCGCTTATCTCCGTTCAACATCGTTAAACTGTTGACATAATTGTTCTGTCGCCAAAATAATCCTCGGCCCGGCACGGCTGAACCAATCATCGTTAAGAATAATAATTCTGGCGTTTAATTGTGGTTGCCAAAATTCTGCGACTTTCTGTTTTTGTTCTTCGGTTCCACCCATCACAATGACTTCTGGTTTACGGACAAGAACTTGCTCACGATTAACCTGAGGCCACGGAACTGAGCTATCGGCAAATATATTTCTTCCTCCGCATACGGAAACAATTTCACTTTGAATAGAATGGCGGGATGAGGTAAAAATCGGATTTATGCCAAATTGTATAAATACGGGTTTAGGATTTGAACCGGCATAATTCTGTTTTAGTTGGTTGAATTTTTGCCGGATATCCGCAGCAGATTTTTTGGCTATATCAGGCTGTGGGCTGTAGGCCGCCAGACGCTCCAAATCTGTTGCAACATCTTCTACTTTTTTCACATCAGAATAAAAAATCGGAATGCCTAACGCCGCGAGTTGTTCCAATGGTCTTTGGGGATTACCCCCTCGCCATGCCAGAATTAAATCAGGTTTCAGGGCAATGATCCTTTCAACATTGATGCCTTGCCAGTCTGCCACTTGCTCCAATTTTTTCGCAGCTTCAGGATAATCGGAGTAAGCACTGACTGCGATAAGCTGGTCACCCATTCCTGCCGCATAGGCAAGCTCAGTTGTAGAAGGAGCAAGGCTGATAACACGGGATGCAGCCGCATAAAGCGGGGTACTGAAAATGTATAAAAAGCTGTATAGAAGAAATGAAAATGCTATCAAGGTAGAGTGATGAGAGGCATTTTTCCAAAATGATTTCATTATTTATGCTCCATGTTTAGTGTTACAGTTCCAATTGTTCTGTAAGCAGATGTTCTCATCGATGACAATAGTAATATTGCTGTAATCAATGTTACAAATGAAGAAAATGACTATAGATTTCGAGGAGCAACCACTGAATTCTGAGTTCATAGGGTTGATATTCATAGGGTATAGGGGATTTCATCAGGCATAAATACTATTTTTAATAAGTAATCTAACTATCTAACACAGAACCGCTCCCGTTTGCTGATTTAAAAAAATAATCCTCGTGACTCAGAGGATTACTTTCATAGTGGGTATTTTTATTAACTCAATTCTCTGATTAACGCTATATTATCTATAAAATGTGTTCCTTCATGTATATGATGAGTTACCTTCACTATTTTATTATGCACTAATGCTAATTCTAAAATTCTCAATAACTTATCACCAGGGCTTGAATTTATTCCATAGGTTAGCCGACCATCCTCAAGTAATGTTTGATTATATTTATCGACTATTTTAACAGATATATTACTTGAAACAGGAGATGCAACATGAAGGGAAGCAACATACCCACCAACTGAACTCTTCTGCTCTGCAAAATTATTAGGATCTTTTTCATTTTTATTCATTATTAATTCCTCTATATATTATATCTTTTAACAAGATTAAAATTTATTTTTATGTAAAAAAAAGCAGTTAGTTAATTCTAATTTATCATTTATATATAACTACCGATTCTATAAAGCTTCCTCTCTTATCTACATACCCCATCACTCTCACTTTCTTATCATATACAAAAGCCATTTCTAAAACTGAAAGTAATTTAGATCCAACTATCCCATTTATACCATCGGCTAATTGAGCATCATAAATGGTTTTTCTTGTATCTAGATTCTCTATAGTAATATATATATTATCTTTATTAGGTGCTGCAACATCTATATAAATAATATTTCCATCTACTGTAAATGGTCCATAATATGGTTCATCAGGGTCATTATAATCCATTGTATCTTTATTCATATTGAACCTCTATCAATATCATATATATTAAGGAAATAAAATGAGTCTTATTATGAAAAAATGATAAAAACACTAATATATAGAAACTTCATTCAAATAGCATGAACTTATCATCTTAATATTTATTACATAAGTAATACATCGATAACTCTCCTGCTTCTTCAGGTAAACCTCACAAGTAGTAATAGAAACAATTAGACAGGCTAATATATACAATAGTAATAATATAACAATAGTAACAGATCGATAAGTGTTAAATGATGAATATCAGAAATAAAATGCTTTCAGTAAAGGCGTCAGATGCTATGAATTCAGTATTGTCCAGTAATGTTAATATGTTACTCTATCCTTATATAGATTTAATAAAGAATTTAATTTCCTTGCCCTAATATAATCTTTATTATCTTTTTTATATGGTGTTTAATATTTACCGACCATTGGAGAATTCCTCATAATAAGGCTTTGATTAGTCTATCAAAATATAATTAATGTATTATTTAATATGTTCTTAAAAAAGTTGAAACTAATTTTTATTTAAATTAAAAATATTTTTCAAAGGTAGGGATTTTGGCTAAAAAACAGGAATATATTATGGTAAGTATTGAATATGCTTTACTGGAGCCCCATTTTTCCCGTCGGATATTTTCTGAAATTATTCACAAAATAACCCCGGATTTTCTTTCTCAAGCTATTGATGTCAGCTCAGATTTAGATAGAAATGCACTAAAGCCAGTAAAAGGATTACCCGGTTATTTTACTTATGGATGGAAAAAGGCGGTAGATGAAATTATACGTGTGAACCATCTGGGTATACAGTACATATCCCTGCGTTTTGTCTCACATGCCGGAGATCTCAATGATATTAATAAGAGCATGACAACGTTTGAAACGATACTTTCGCTGATACAGCAGGAAATAAAACATTTGCCGATAAAGCTTATTGTTGATCCTTTCGGTTTGGCTTTAACATCAGATGGTCAGTGGGGGATTTTACGCGATCATAAATCTTTTGACAGAGAAAAAACTTACACTTTATTAGAGCGTGTTGGATACATATTATCTCGTAATCATGTGTATGGAGTAATGACTTTAGGACGCATTCCGGAAGAAGTTAAATTAACAAAAAAAGGAATTATCGAAGGGGGAAATAATACAAAAATATTTTCGTTCTCACAAAATAGTGAAACAAGCGTAGCATATGTTTATCTTGACAGCATAGGTCATAATACTGGACAAAAGATACAACCTGGTAATGTAGAGGAAATGGATCTTTGGTCATTAATGGATATATGGCATGGCGCAGATGTCTCAGTTATCAAGCCAATGGAAAGTTATCACTTGATGTCTTCCCTTGATTATCTTATTAAAAATGAAGTATCCAGAAATTCTTTCCTGAATTCCAAAATTGTTGCAGAAATGGCTACACAGCATGATTTCATTCGTAAGACATTAAACGAAATGAGGGAAAATCCAGATTTACTGGCAGAAAAATGTGCTCGATTAAAACTAGCTGGTTATACAGTTTCTGGAACGACTTATATACTGTCACTTCTTGCTAGGGAAAAGGGAGCTAATATGGCAAGGGCACGACTCGAAGAGATGTGGTTGACTGCACTTGGTGTAATGGGTGAAAACTGTGAATGTTTGATTGATCGGAATGCTTCATGTTTTTTGGAAGGAAGTATTCTTTATTAATCAGCCATAATTGAATTCAGGGCAGAGCAGAACATTCATGATTGGTTTCGATACGACCGGATTTAGCCAGTGACTTTCACGAATGCATTAACATAGGTGAAAAAAACAATAAGTAGAAAAGAGGACAAGCATTATTTGTCATCTGAGCTGATAGCACTTTCAGTTGTATTAGAGCCTATTCCATTAGGCTCTAATCGGTTACTGTTTACTGAGTTCGGTTAGCATGGCATTGATCATTCGGGTGGATTCACGTGCAGCAACAACCAGAAACTCATCAAAGCTGATGTGAGATTCCTGATCCGCAACGTCAGAGATAGCACGAACCACAACGAAAGGCACTTTATATTGGTGACAAACGTGGCCAATGGCTGCTGCTTCCATTTCAACCGCAGCGACTTTCGGGAAAGTAGCCCGGATACGCGCTAATGGCTCTGAGCCATTGATAAAGGCATCGCCACTACACACCAGGCCACGAACTGCGTTCAGATTAAGGGACTGGATACATTTTTCGGCTAAAGAAATTAATTGATTATCAGCAATAAAAGCAGGAGGGCATTGTGCCATTTGACCCGGTTCATAACCAAAGGCGGTGAGATCCGCATCGTGGTAACGTACTTCTTCAGACACTACGATATCGCCCACTTTCAGTTTAGGATCAAGACCGCCTGCAGAACCAGTATTAATCACAATATCTGGCTGGCAGTGTTCAATCAACAAGGTGGTTCCCAGTGCGGCAGAGACTTTACCGATACCGGATTTCAGCAAAGCGATGTCAACACCATTCAGCTTTCCGGTATAGATCTCACAGCCACCCCGTGACAATGTTTGCAGACCATCAATCTGGTCGCGTAACAAAGTCACTTCTTGTTCCATTGCACCTATTACACCTACTTTCATTGTGTCATACTCACTTTTGTTATTAATGGGTTGCGCCTACCGGAATAGGCCTGATTTAAACCGAAGTGTATCATTGAATAACCGTTTGCCGGATATTCCGGCCATAAATAATCGTATTATTCGGTATGGGGGGATTGATGCCTAAGATTGATTTCAAGCAAAAATTGAATTTCCAGCGTAAATATAGACACACTTCCATGCATTCTGCTGACGAGGAGCAGGTAAATCGTCAGTTTGAAAGTGATCGCGGGCGGATCATCAATTCAGCAGCTATTCGTCGCTTGCAGCAGAAAACACAAGTGTTTCCATTGGAACGTAATGCCTCCGTGCGTAGCCGATTAACCCATTCATTGGAAGTCCAGCAGATTGGTCGTTATATCTCAAAAACGATTATTGCAGAATTGGCAAAAAAGAATTTATTGGGAAAATATGGTCTGAATGAGCGATTGATTGCTTTTGAAAGCCTGATTGAGATGGCCTGTTTGATGCACGATATCGGCAATCCCCCATTTGGTCATTTTGGTGAGGCGGCAATCAAGGATTGGTTTTCCCGTCGGCTCGATCCTGAATTTTTACCTGAGTCCGCTGACTATGCCAATCGACAAGATAAGTGTCAGGTCGCAGCGTTACGTTTATGTGGTGAAGAGAAAAAAGATCTGTTCCGTCGCCAATTACGTATGGATCTATGCCAGTTTGAAGGTAATGCTCAGGCCATCCGGCTAGCGCACAGCCTGCTTAAATTGAATCTGACTTATGCCCAAATTGGTTGTATTCTGAAATACACTTGCCCGGCTTACCGCCTTGAAGAATCTCCGGCAGAATTCAGTTATCTGATGAAGAAAAAAGGTTATTACTGGTCAGAAGACAGTTTTATTGGTGAATTAAAAAAAGAGCTGCAATTAGGGGAATTCTGTCGTTTTCCACTGACATATATTATGGAGGCCGCAGATGATATCTCTTATTGTATCGCAGATCTGGATGATGCTGTTGAAAAGGGTATTTTCAATGTTGAGCAATTGGTGGGGTATTTAAAACAGGAGTGGGAGGAAAATGGAGGTCACAGAAAAGGTGATTTGTTTGAATTGACAGTTACTCAGGCTTATAAAAAAACAACCAACAATGAAGCCCGCCGTAATATTCATGAACAGTTTTTTATGTATCTGCGCGTATTTATTACCGGGCGACTGGTTCCCTATACGGCTCAACGTTTTATTGATCACCTGCCTGAAATTTACGCAGGAACTTTCAACCATGCTTTGCTGGAAGATAACGGCGAAGAGTATCGTTTATTGAGTACATTAAAAAGTGTTACGCGGAAGCGGGTATTTAATCACCCGGAAGTGGAGGAACTGGAGTTGCAGGGCTACCGAATTATTACCGGCTTATTGAATGTATATAGCCCATTGCTGGAATTATCACGACAGGATTTTCTGGAATTACACCGAAATAATTTCCACAAAAAATATTTTATTGAAACGCGCCTGTTGCACAAACTTTCCGCCAAACATCGGCTGGCTTATAACGAGGCTGTAGAGGGGATCATCACTACTGATGAAGCTGAGAAAGATGTGCTCGAATTTTACTACCGTGCTCGTCTCATTCAGGACTATATCAGTGGCATGACAGACCATTATGCTTACGAGGAATATCGTAAGTTTATGGTATCTAAGTAAGTTCTTTGGCAGTTCTTAATATATCGGGAGCTGCCGCAATAACGTGGTTGATCTCATCAATGAACTCCAGCAATTCCGGCTCTAAATCGGCCAGAGGAGTCCTCTGTTTCAACTGTTTCTCAATGAGTTCACAAATCGCTTTTAGTTTGGGGACACCGTTGTAGCAGCAGCTACCATGTAATTTATGAACGTGATGGGCAAACTGTTTGCGGTGAGATTCACCTTCTGAAGTTAAAACCTGCTCAATCATGGCCTTCATTTCTGGCAGAGGTTGCACGAACATTTCTAACATTTCCCGCGCCAATGATTCTTTACCGGCAGTTTGTTGTAATGCCAGTTGCCAATCGATAGCTTGTGGCTTTTTTGTCGGGCTGTATTGATTCAGCAGGGCTTTTAAGCGGACTTCATCCAATGGTTTGGACAGATAGTCGGTAAAAGGTGAATGGTCTCTATTGCGAGTTTCATCACAGAGAAAAGCAGTGACAGCAATAATCGGTGTCTGTTTATGCTCAGGTAGTCGGTGGATCTGTTCTGAAGTTTGAATGCCATCCATATCCGCCATTTGAATATCCATCAGAATGAGGTCTAGTGGATGTTTCTCTGCCATTTGCAGAGCTTCCATACCGCTACTGCATAAAATGGTATTTTCCACTTGTTCATTTAAGAGTGTGCCAATTAATTTCAAATTGGCTGGGTTATCATCTACCGCCATGACTGTCATGGACAAACGGGGGAGCGTGGGAGGCTGAGGCAAACGTTCTGGTAAAAAGCCTGACAGGATATCTTCTTTTTCCAACCAGATATCAAAATAAAATACCGTCCCTTTAGTTGGCTCGCTGGTAAAATCGATTTCTCCGTTCATTTCATTCACCAGCTTTTTGGTGATACTCAATCCTAACCCAGTACCACCATAATGGCGGGTGATACTCGCATCAGCCTGATTGAATGCCTGAAACAGAATAGGGCGATATTCTGATTTAATACCAATGCCGGTATCGGTCACGGTAAAATCAATGTGTACCATATGGTGTCTCTGTTGACGCAGTTTGATTTCCAGCGTAATACTGCCTTTATCCGTGAATTTTATGGCATTACCAATTAAGTTAGTGAGTATTTGCTGCAAGCGGATAGGATCACCAATCATCAGATTTGGCAACTTGTCATCAATGTAATGATACAGAGGAAGATTTTTCACATTGGCAGAAGGTGTCAGTAATTCGATAACTTCGTTGACGGTGTCACGCAGCAGAAAAGGAACCTGATCCAATACCAGTTTATTGGATTCCAGACGTGAAAAATCCAGAATGTCATTGATAATTTTCAGTAGATTATTCGCAGAACGCTCAATGACATAAAGATATTCAGCCTGTTGAGATGTTATTGGTGTTTTCAACATCTGGCGGGTAAACCCAATAACGCCGTTGAGTGGCGTGCGTAATTCGTGGGACATATTCGCCAGAAACTCGGTTTTTATCCTGACTGCTTCTTGTGCCCGTTTCTTAGCAATAGTCAACTCAACATTTTGGATTTCCAACTGCTCCATCGTAATTTGTAGGTCAGAAGTGGCTTGATCGATGTGCAGTTGCATCTCATCTTTATACTTTGACAAGGATTTTGCCACCGTATTGATCCCGTTCTGGAGCGCAGATAATTCTCCCGGCATGGCACCCGTGACTCGCGTGTCTAACTGCCCCTGACGGATACGGTTAACCGCTTTTACCATACAATCCAGGGGTTCTGTCACCTTACGTACCAAAATGTGGGCAGACAGCGCAGTGCCTCCGAGGCAAAGGATCAGCAGAATGATAGAAGTTGCGATTTCTTTGTATTGCTGAAGTTGTGCAGCCCGTAAATCCAGATCAATGGCAATATAACCGATAGGAGTTGCATTGTTGAGAGGATTGCGCTCCTCATGAGCAGAACTGGTTTCCGAGATAATCGGCATTTTCAGGACGATACTATTACTATCTTCTTCTTTAGTCAGTGTTGTCGGTATGGGATCATTTGGCCTGAGACGCAGTAGATCGACATCATATTTATCATTGGAAATTTCGAATAATTTATGATGTTCATCGAAAATCGCAATAGCCATAACGATTTCGGAATTGCGGTGATGAAGACTATTTATCAATGATTTTACGCGCTTACTGTTATCCAGATTGATCCCTACCTCACTGGCAATGGATAAAGGCTCAATAATGCTGATCCCACTACGAACTATCAGGCTCTTCAACTCATAATAGCGGTATGAGATAAATGATATACTCACAAGCGTTCCGACCAGTAGAACAGGAACCAAAATCAGGCTCATCATACGGGTGCGTAGGCTATATTTGGTCATAAGCGTCCATTGTGGGAAAATCAAAACTCAATTTTTCAAAGTCAGTCAGAATCATGGTGCAATTTTACTCTCCAAACCGTCGCTCCGTAAACCCAGGTATTATTTCAGTTACCGCAGATAATCTTGATGCTCAAGGGCAGGGTATTGCCCGTCATCAGGGAAAAACGATTTTTATCCAGGGGCTATTACCCGGTGAGCAGGCACAAATTCAACTGACAGAGGAAAAACGCCAGTTTGCTAAAGCTAAGGTAATAAAACGGTTATCAGACAGCCCATTTCGTGTGGAACCGCGCTGTCCGCATTTCAAGGTGTGTGGGGGTTGTCAACAGCAACATGTTGCGGCTGAATTACAAGCTAAAACTAAAGCTGATGTGCTTGAACATCTTATCCAGCGGGAAACAGGGGTCAGTATCAGTGCTCAGCCCATTATCCACAGCCCGGAATATGGGTATCGGCGTCGGGCAAGGCTCGGCCTGCAATATCAAGTCAAACAACGTAATTTATTGATGGGCTTTCGTCAGAGCCAGACCAACGATTTGGTGAATGTTAAACATTGCCCGGTAATGCACCCTGAACTGGAAAAATTGTTACAGCCATTATCTCAGTGTTTAAACAGCCTGAAAGCCGTTAAGCGACTGGGGCATGTTGAATTAATTCTGGCGAATAATAGCCCATTAGTTGTTTTACGTCATCTTGACCCCATAAAGCATGAAGACAGAGAAAGACTGCGCATTTTTTCTGAGCAGTATAAGGTCGCGATTTATCTGGCTGGTGATGAAAAATCCCTTGAGCTGTTGTCTCTTGGGGCGTTGCTTCCAGAATCTCTGTCTGCTGAACATTCAGCGGAAGGGCAATCGGAGCCGTGGTATCAGGTGGATGGTTTGAAGCTGGTTTTCAGTCCACGGGATTTTATTCAGGTTAATGATGAAGTTAATCAACAAATGGTGGCTCAGGCTTTGTCGTGGCTGGACTTACAGCCAAAAGACCGGGTATTGGATCTTTTCTGCGGAATGGGGAACTTTACGTTGCCGATAGCCACTAAAGTACAGGCAGTTGTCGGTGTGGAAGGCGTTGCGGCATTGGTTGCACGTGGACAAGATAATGCTCGGCTAAATGGGCTTAATAACGTCAGTTTTTTCCACGAAAATCTGGAATCAGATATTCACCAGCAACCTTGGGCTGCGCAGGGGTTCAATAAGGTATTGTTGGATCCTGCCCGTGCCGGTGCTGCGGGTGTCATGTCACATATAGTAAAACTGGCCCCTGAAAAAGTGGTTTACGTTTCTTGTAATCCCACAACTTTGGCGCGGGATAGCAAAGTTTTGCTAGAGGCCGGTTATCATCTTGTTAGTGTGCGGATGCTGGATATGTTTCCGCACACTGGTCATCTGGAGTCCATGGCACTGTTCTGCCGTGAGCTGATGACCATCGAGTAGGGAGAAATTATGGTTGCGGTAAGAAGTGCTCATCTCACTCCAGCAGGTGAATTTGCTGTCGATAGGTGGATCGCGAGTTTAAACATTGTCAATCCACAATCCAGTAAAAAATTAGCTGAAACATGGCATTACTGTTACGAGAAGGTTCAGGATCAGCCCAATGCAGAGCTACTGTTGTGGCGCGGTGTTGAAATGGTCGAAATCCTGTCTACGTTGAGTATGGATAATGACAGTATGCGTGCAGCACTGCTTTTTCCCTTCCTTGATGCCAAGATAGTCAGCAATGAAATAGTGACAGAAACCTTTGGAAAATCCATCACAGATCTGGTGCACGGTGTGCTGGAAATGGATGCTATCCGCCAGTTGAAAGCGACACATACGGATTCCACTTGCTCAACTCAAGTGGATAATGTACGTCGTATGTTGCTGGCGATGGTAGAAGATTTTCGTTGTGTGGTTATTAAACTGGCAGAGCGGATCGCCTATTTGCGGGAAGTAAAAGATGCCAGTGAAGATGAACGGGTATTGGTCGCAAAAGAGTGTTCCAATATTTATGCCCCTCTTGCCAACCGACTGGGTATTGGGCAGTTAAAATGGGAGCTGGAAGATTTTTGCTTCCGTTACCTGCATCCTGATGAATATAAAAAAATAGCGAATCTTTTACATGAACGCAGGATTGATCGTGAGCAGTATATAGAAAAATTTATCACGACCTTGCGTCGGTATATGCTCAAAGAAGGGATCTCCGCAGATATTTACGGGCGTCCCAAACATATTTACAGCATCTGGCGCAAGATGCAGAAAAAATCCCTCTCTTTTGATGAACTGTTCGATGTGCGTGCAGTCCGTATTGTCGTTGAACGGTTACAGGATTGCTATGCGGCATTGGGGATAGTACATACTCACTATCGTCATTTGCCGGATGAATTTGATGATTATGTTGCCAACCCGAAACCAAACGGTTATCAATCAATCCATACCGTGGTACTGGGGCCAAACGGTAAAACACTTGAAATCCAAATACGTACCCGTCAGATGCATGATGATGCTGAGCTTGGAGTAGCTGCCCACTGGAAATATAAAGAAGGCACAGCGATTGGAGGCGGTAAATCAGGCAGTTATGAAAGCCGGATTGCATGGTTGCGGAAACTGATCGCATGGCAGGAGGAAATGGCAGATACTGGTGAGATGCTGGATGAGGTCCGCAGTCAGGTGTTTGATGATCGTGTTTATGTTTTCACACCAAAAGGGGATGTGATTGATTTACCGACTGGTTCAACACCGCTGGATTTTGCTTATCATATTCACAGCGATGTCGGTCATCGCTGCATTGGGGCGAAAATTGGCGGGCGGATTGTGCCGTTCAGTTATCAGCTCCAGATGGGGGATCAGATTGAAATCATCACCCAGAAACACCCCAACCCAAGCCGTGACTGGCTGAATCCGAACCTTGGTTATGTCACTACCAGCCGTGGACGGGCGAAGATCCATAACTGGTTCCGTAAGCAGGATCGCGATAAGAACATTATTGCCGGACGCCAGATGTTGGACAATGAACTGACACATTTAGGTGTCACGCTTAAAGAGGCCGAAAAAGAACTTATTTCCCGCTATAACGTGAATTCGTTAGAAGAAGTTCTGGCTGGTATCGGTGTGGGCGATATCCGTATTCACCAACTGGCGAATTTCCTGCAAAACAAATTTAATAAAACCACGGCAGAAGAAGCCGATCGTGAGGCACTCCGTAGTCTGGAGAACAAAACATACTCTCCGCGCAATAATACGCAAAAAGACAATGGCCGGGTTGTCGTAGAAGGAGTTGGTAATCTGATGCATCATATTGCCCGTTGCTGCCAGCCGATTCCGGGAGATGATATCGTTGGGTTTATTACACGTGGACGTGGAATTTCTATCCACAGAGCAAGCTGTGATCAACTGGCTGAGCTGGAAATCAGTGCACCAGAACGGGTTGTGGACGCTGTGTGGGGAGAGAGTTATTCCAGTGGTTATTCTCTTGTAGTGCGGGTAATTGCCAATGACCGCAGCGGATTACTGCGTGATATCACCACGATACTCGCCAATGAGAAAGTCAATGTGCTTGGTGTCAGTAGCCGCAGTGATGTGAAGCAACAACTGGCTACGATTGATATGAACATTGAGATTTATAATTTACAGGTGTTGGGGCGAGTGCTGGCGAAGCTCAACCAACTGCCTGATGTCATTGAAGCCAGACGTCTGCATGGTGATTAGAAAAATATGGATAAGATAAATACAACCTCAATTGAACGTCTTAAAGGGATTATGGCGCAACTGCGCCATCCTCAAGATGGTTGCCCATGGGATAAAGTACAAACTTCTTCTACTATTGCCCCTTACACATTGGAAGAAACTTATGAAGTCATTGATGCCATTGAGCGCAATGATACCAATGCCCTGAAAGAAGAGTTGGGTGATTTACTGTTTCACATTGTCTTTTATGCCCAGATGGGAAAAGAGCAGCAATTGTTTGACTTCGACGATATCTGCGAAGCGGTTTGCGATAAGCTGGAACGCAGGCATCCCCATATCTTCAATCAACAATCAGGCATCAACAGCGAAGAAGCCATTGGTAGTTGGGAACAACGCAAGGCTGCGGAAAGAGCGGAAAAAGATCAACATTCCGTGCTGGATGATATCCCTGCCAGCCTGCCTGCATTGATGAAGGCGTATAAGATCCAGAAACGTTGTGCTTCTGTTGGCTTTGATTGGGAGAGCGTCGGGCCCGTTCTGGATAAAGTTTATGAAGAGATTGACGAGGTGATGGATGAAGCGAAGCAGGCGGTTGTAAATGATGCGCGTGTGGAGGAAGAACTGGGTGATTTACTGTTTGCAGTCGTTAACTTATCCCGTCATTTAGGGCATAAACCTGAAATGACGTTACAAAAAGCTTGTCAGAAATTTGAAAATCGCTTTCGTCATGTTGAGAGACATCTTCACGATAAAGGATTGTCATTGGAAACTGCCACATTGGATCAAATGGAAGCAATGTGGCAGCGGGTGAAAAAACAACAAATTTAGGGATAAACTTGCATCACATAGTAAGTGCAACACCGTGTATTTCTGGATGAGTGTTACTTGAGCGGTCATTTTTTAGCGTCAGGGCCAAGAGAACCAAGATGCGGCGGTGTTAAGGCTAATGTAAAAAGTCCGATTTTTCTTAAGATTAGCCGGGCTTTTTTTGATCTATGTCGTGATTAGTTTCATTTGGAAATTACTACAATTTGAAATTTCTACAATTGGATAGATAAAAGAGATAGAGTTTGTAGCGCATTTAAGGTTAGGGTATACTACTTTCCCGTCCTGTTATATTCATCATCCTTTTAAACCTAAACTTTCAGGTTCAGCATGAAAACTAATTATATTTTTGTGACCGGCGGGGTCGTATCCTCTCTGGGTAAAGGCATTGCCGCAGCCTCTTTGGCGGCCATACTCGAAGCCCGTGGACTCAATGTCACCATTATGAAACTGGACCCGTATATCAACGTCGATCCAGGTACAATGAGCCCAACCCAACACGGGGAAGTTTTCGTTACCGAAGATGGCGCTGAAACTGATCTCGATTTAGGCCATTACGAACGTTTCATTCGAACCAAAATGACACGTCGCAATAACTTCACGACAGGTCGTGTTTACTCCGAAGTTCTGCGCAAAGAACGCCGCGGCGATTATCTGGGCGCAACCATTCAGGTTATTCCTCACATCACTAATGAAATCAAAGATCGTATCATCCGTGGCGCGGAAGGTTACGATGTTGTGCTGGTGGAAATTGGCGGTACTGTAGGCGATATCGAATCCCTGCCATTCCTTGAAGCTATTCGTCAGATGGCGGTAGAAGTTGGCCGCGAGAATACTCTGTTTATGCATTTGACTCTGGTGCCTTATATGGCAGCAGCAGGCGAAGTGAAAACTAAACCCACCCAACATTCTGTGAAAGAACTGCTTTCCATTGGTATTCAGCCGGATGTTTTGATCTGCCGCTCAGATCGCACTATTCCAGCTAATGAACGGGCAAAAATTGCACTTTTCTGCAACGTACCAGAGAAAGCCGTTATCTCCTTGAAAGATGTTGATTCTATTTATAAAATTCCTGCCCTCTTGAAATCTCAGGGCTTAGATGATTATATTTGTAAACGATTCAGCATCGAATGCCCGGAAGCTGACCTGTCTGAATGGGAACAGGTCATTTATGAAGAGGCGAATCCATCCGGCGAAGTGACCATCGGTATGGTGGGCAAATATATTGAGCTGCCGGATGCGTATAAATCAGTTATTGAAGCACTGAAACACGGTGGATTGAAAAACCGTCTGACCGTCAACATCAAACTGATTGATTCTCAGGACGTCGAAACCCGTGGTGTTGAGGTGTTGAAAAATCTGGATGCGATTCTGGTGCCAGGTGGTTTCGGTGGTCGTGGCATCGAAGGCAAAATTATGACAGCACGTTACGCTCGTGAAAATAAAGTTCCTTACCTGGGAATTTGTCTGGGTATGCAGGTTGCCCTGATTGAATTCGCACGCAATGTTGCAGGTATGGAAAGGGCTAACTCTACTGAATTTGAGCCTGAATGTAAGTTACCAGTTGTAGGTCTGATCACTGAATGGCGTGATGAGAACGGCAACTTAGAAGTACGCAGTGAAGAGAGCGATCTCGGTGGAACGATGCGTGTTGGTGGCCAACTGTGTCATCTGACTGAAAACAGTCTGGTACGTAAACTTTATGGTCAGGACGATATTATTGAGCGTCACCGCCATCGTTACGAAGTGAACAATCTATTGTTAAAACGCATTGAAGACGCGGGATTACGTATTGCTGGCCGCTCAATCGACAATAAATTGGTGGAAATCATTGAGAACCCGAACCATCCATGGTTTGTGGCATGTCAGTTCCACCCTGAATTCACTTCAACGCCTCGCGATGGTCATCCGTTATTTGCCGGTTTTGTTGAAGCCGCACGCAAGTACCAGAAAGGCCAGTGAAATAAGATATGGGGTGATCGATGGGGCTTTACTCGATTCTTTGTGTGACCATCAATTGCCTAAAATTTAACTTGTACTGAGGAAAACCTAATGTCCAAAATCGTTAAAGTGCTCGGCCGTGAAATCATCGACTCCCGTGGTAATCCAACGGTAGAAGCGGAAGTACATTTGGAAGGCGGCTTTGTTGGTTTGGCTGCGGCACCATCAGGTGCATCAACCGGTTCTCGCGAAGCACTGGAACTGCGTGATGGCGACAAATCCCGTTTTATGGGTAAAGGTGTACTGAAAGCAATTGCAGCGGTTAACGGCCCAATTGCTCAAGCTCTGGTTGGTCAGGATGCGAAAGATCAGGCCAATATCGATAAGATCATGATCGAGTTGGATGGTACTGAAAACAAATCTAACTTCGGTGCTAACGCGATTTTAGCCGTTTCCCTTGCGAACGCCAAAGCGGCGGCAGTGGCAAAAGGTATGCCTCTGTATGAGCACATTGCTGAACTAAACGGTACGCCGGGTAAATTCTCCATGCCTCTGCCAATGATGAACATCATCAATGGTGGTGAGCATGCTGACAACAACGTGGATATTCAGGAATTCATGATCCAGCCAGTAGGCGCGGGCACGCTGAAAGAAGCGGTGCGTATGGGTTCTGAAGTTTTCCATAATCTGGCAAAAGTACTGAAAGCAAAAGGTATGAGTACTGCGGTGGGCGATGAAGGTGGTTATGCACCAAATTTGGAATCTAACGCAGCAGCACTGGCGGCTATCAAAGAAGCCGTAGAAAAAGCAGGTTATGTACTGGGTAAAGACATCACTCTGGCGATGGACTGTGCCGCTTCTGAATTCTATAACGAAGAAACCGGTAACTATGAACTGAAAGGTGAAGGCAAAACTTTCACTTCTCAGGAATTCACTCACTACCTGGAAGAGCTGACTAAAGAATATCCAATTGTTTCTATCGAAGATGGTCTGAATGAATCTGATTGGGACGGTTTTGCTTACCAGACTAAAGTTCTGGGCGATAAAATCCAGTTGGTTGGTGACGATCTGTTCGTAACCAATACCAAGATCCTGAAAGAAGGTATCGAAAAAGGGATTGCTAACTCCATCCTGATCAAATTCAACCAGATCGGTTCCTTGACTGAGACGCTGGCTGCAATCAAGATGGCAAAAGATGCAGGTTACACGGCGGTTATCTCTCACCGTTCTGGTGAAACTGAAGATGCAACCATTGCTGATTTAGCAGTAGGTACGGCGGCAGGTCAAATCAAGACGGGTTCTATGAGCCGTTCTGACCGTGTTGCTAAATACAACCAGTTGATTCGTATTGAAGAAGCATTGGGTAACCGTGCTCCTTTCAATGGACTGAGAGAAGTGAAAGGTCAGGCATAATTGCTGACTGGTTTCAATAAAAAATAAATATTTATTTATATTTTGGCGAAAGAGTAATACTCTTTCGCCTTTCTTAAAAAGACAATTTTAGCAATGTGCTTTTTTCTTTATGCATAATGGAAGATTATTTAACCATTCGTAAAATAATAAATGTGATATAACTCCTTAAAATGAGTTCTTTTTTTTACTCCTTTAATTAATAAATAAGCAAATATCACGTAGCAGATCCCAAAATTACACTCCTTGTATTTTATTTATCGTTCAGACTCCTTATTATTTCAGATGTAATGTAATTCATTAACATTTAGGGCAATGATTCATCAATTATTATTTTTACATTACGGAGTTATGTTTCATTGTTACATGGAGTCTTCATGGACGCTTCAGAATCTTTAACCCCTGCGGTTGGGCCAATACCCTCAAGTAAAAGAGGCTTAATTATTCTCGCGCTGGATATCATTTTGTTAATTGCTTTGCTGAAGTTTTTGCCTTATAGCGAAAAAGCAAATGCAGGTTTGGCATTAATGGCATTTATCGGGGTGTTATGGCTGACCGAAGCCATTCACGTCATTATCACTGCAGTCCAGCTGTGAATGGATTTCATCACGTAGATGAAGTATGGCGTATCTATAGTGATTATTCTGTTGTCGGTTATGATTGTGTTATTTCCGAATCTGAATCATAACTTTGATCTGGAACTGGTAAATCTGGAATGAAATAGTAAACGTGTTATCGCAATGTTCATTCGTCCATATGAAAGGTTAAAACCACCGACTTTAGTCGGTCAGCTTTAGCTGCGATACTGTGTTGCATAAGAGGTGCAATATGGATTACAGATATGGCAGCCACATGGTGTTTCAGATTGAATATCATTTTGGGTGATTGTTGAGTTCGCTGCTAACTGTTGTTTGCTGGATTTTCAGCACAGTAAAACTCATATTGTAAATTTATCAGTGTGCTCAAAATTATTATTTAAATTCAATATTATAAAGTAAAAATGAGATTTATTTTTCGTTATATTAAAATCAGGATATGTTATGTGTGATAGTTTAAAGAAGAAACCGTTGTACAAAATCCTTTATGTACAAGTCATTTTTGCAATTGTACTGGGTATTGCTCTGGGGCATTTTTATCCAGATATAGGCGAATCACTCAAACCACTGGGTGATGCTTTCATAAAGATTGTGAAAATGGTTATTGCTCCTGTTATTTTTCTAACCGTAGTAACAGGGATCGCAAGTATGAATAATATGAAGGCGGTGGGTAGTGTCGTAGGGAAATCGATGTTGTATTTCCTGACATTTTCAACACTTGCTTTAATTGTTGGCTTAGTTGTCGCAAATATTATCCGTCCCGGTGATGGTCTGAATATCTCACCTGAATCGTTGGATAGCAGTAAAATCGTGGGGTATGTTGAAAAAGCGCATGATGCATCAGTTGTCGGCTTTCTGATGGATGTGATACCTGAAACCGTTATCAGTCCTCTTGTAAATGGCAATATTCTTCAGGTTCTTTTTGTTTCAGTTGTTTTTGGCCTTTCACTAGCGTTAATAGGAAAAAAAGGTGAGCCAATATTAGTGTTTTTACAAAACCTTTCTGAACCTGTTTTTAGAATGGTCAGTATGTTAATGAAATTAGCTCCGATTGGCGCATTTGGTGCAATGGCGTTTACTATTGGAAAATATGGTATTTCATCAATTGGTAATCTTATGATGCTGATTGCCACATTCTATATTACAGCATTGTTCTTTGTTTTGGTTGTTCTGGGGGCGGTAGCTAAATATAATGGTTTTTCTATTATCCAATTAATTAAATATATTAAAGATGAACTCCTGCTTGTATTAGGTACATCATCTTCTGAAGCCGCTTTACCCAGTTTAATGAAAAAAATGGAAAAAGCAGGCTGTGAAAAGTCTGTAGTCGGGTTAGTTATTCCTACAGGGTATTCATTTAATCTTGATGGCACTAATATTTATATGACTATGGCTGCACTATTCATAGCTCAGGCAACGGGTGTTCATTTAAGCATTACAGAACAAATTTCTTTATTATTAATTGCAATGATTAGTTCAAAAGGTGCAGCAGGTATTACAGGAGCTGGTTTTATTACTTTGGCTGCTACACTCTCTGTCGTCCCCAGTGTACCAATCGCGGGTATGGCACTTATTTTAGGTATTGATCGCTTTATGTCTGAATGTCGTGCATTGACCAATTTGGTCGGTAATGCCTGTGCCTGCATTGTGGTAGCTCGCTGGGAAAATGCTTTAGATAAAGAAAAAATGAACCAGTCTTTAAATGCAGAGGTGCTGAATTCCGTGAAAGGATTATAATATTTTCTCTCTGAGAAATAAGAAGAAATAAAACTCGATAAAAAATACTAAAAATCACCTAAAAATAAGTAGGTGGTTTTTAGTTTCATATATGTAATATAACATTAATTAATTATAAAAAAATATATTGATGCTATTTTTATTATATTAAAGTTTATAGTGCTAGTGTATTAAATTAACAAATGCGATTAAAATCATAAAGATAAGTGGTTTGTAATGCTTGACATTTATTATGATATTAGTTAATTTTTTAGAATTATTTTAATAAAATTATTAACTTTTTTAGAGAGGTAGAATGTTAAATAAAAGTACTTGCATTAAAAACAATTATAACCCAATAATTCCTGATTCCTTGCTAAAATTTATTGAGGATAATAAAGATAATTCTGAATCTTTAAAAGAATGGTATTCTAAACATAAAAATAAAATATGTTTAATATGGCCGGAAATAAAGACTATACCAATAAATATAGAAAACAAAATAAATAAGAATGGCTATGTTGTTATTGATGATTTAGGATTGAAGAATTGTAAAAAAGAAACTAGAGAATTAGCTTTGTTTGTTTTTTTATCTTCACTGGGAAATTTGACATCTCATAGTATTAATGATTATTTTTGGGATATTAAGCATCGTAATGATATAATAAAATCTAACAGTACTTTCTCTGAACGCTATGGAGAATGCCCATTACACTCTGATTCTGCATTTTCTGCATTTTCTGCATTTTCTGCATTTTCTGCATTTTCTGCATTTTCTGCATTTTCTGCATTTTCTGAATTTCCTGAGAAATATTTAACTATGTATGTAATTAAACCAGCTTCTGATGGAGGTGACTCTATCTTTATTTCGGTGAAAAACTTAATTACACAAATGATGAAAGTTTCTTATGGGCCTAAATGCTTATCTATATTGTCTAATGAAATTTTTCCATTTGAAACACCACATTCATTTAATAAATCTTCTCCCGTATTTTGTGGTTCTATTTTGGAAAGAAGTAATAAAATTAGATTTAGATATGACTGCATTATAAAGGGTTTTGAAAAAAAAGCTGTTATGAAAACTTCAGAAAAATTATGGGCAGTGAATTTTTTTAATGATTTCATTCAAAATACAGCAGAAAGGAAAATATTTCCTAATTATTCAGATCAATTAATTATCATTGATAATCATTATGGATTACATGCAAGAACTGATTTTCAAGATAAAACCCGTCATCTTTTAAGAGCAAGAATATCTTAATTTCCATATGAAAATAAATATTAGCCGTATATTAATAATGACACTCTGTCAGTCAAAATAACCGCATGGTTTTTGACATAGAAAATTAAATAATCTTAATCGCCACCTCGAA
This sequence comes from Xenorhabdus sp. SGI246, assembly GCF_040838225.1. NCBI lineage: Bacteria > Pseudomonadati > Pseudomonadota > Gammaproteobacteria > Enterobacterales > Morganellaceae > Xenorhabdus > Xenorhabdus sp. SGI246. The sequence continues at coordinate 3,087 of NZ_JBFPEZ010000050.1, read as the reverse complement.
GGTGGCGATTATTTCTTTTATGATTATTCTTTGGTGCTGATATAGATATTTTTGACCTGGGTATAAGCATCCAAAGTCATTTTATGTGTTTCTCGTCCAAGCCCTGATTTTTTATAACCACCAAATGGTGTGTGGGCAGGAAGTTCATGATAGGTATTGATCCACATACGGCCAGTCTTAACAGCTTTAGCGACACGCAGAGCACGATTAATATCCTGCGTCCAGACCGCGCCGGCCAGACCATATTCTGAATCATTAGCCATCTCAATGACTTCGTCTTCATTACTGAATGGAATAACACAGAGAACCGGCCCGAAGATTTCTTCCTGTGCCACACGCATATCGTTGGTCACATTAGTGAGAATGGTTGGCTGAACAAAGAACCCATCGTCATATCCTGCTCCTGTTATGCGTTTGCCACCAGTAAGAATGGTTGCTCCTTCCTGTTTGGCAAGATCAATATAGCCCAGGATAGTATTCATTTGCTCTTCACTGACCTGACATCCCATTTCAGTTGCAGGATCCATTGGGTCACCGACTCGAACGGATTCGAAGACGGTTTTCAACGATTGCAGGAATGAATCATGGATATCTTTATGCAGGAATAAACGTGCACCAGATTCACAAGCCTGTCCCTGATTCAGTAAAATAGCGTTAGCTGCATACTTGACAGCCTTTTTCATATTGGCATCAGGGAAAATGATATTGGCTGATTTTCCTCCTAGCTCCAGTGTGGCGGGAATAAGTCTCTTAGCGGCGGCGGCGGCAACGTTGTAACCGACTTCTGTTGAGCCTGTAAAGGCTACTTTGTCAATACTTTCATGATCAAGGATTGCCTGACCGACAACAGAACCACGGCCTGTGACAATATTGACAACGCCCGCAGGAAGAACTTGATTTATGATACGTCCCAATTCCAGCAAACTCATGGGAGTCAGGCTGGCAGGATTGATAACCACAGTATTACCCGCCGCTAAGGCAGGAGCGAGTTTCCAGGCTGCCATCAGCAGTGGGAAGTTCCAGGGAATGATTTGCCCGATTACACCGATTGGCTCTCTGATCACCAGACTCAGATTATCATCATCAATAACATCCATTGCATCAGAGTGAGAGCGGATCACACCTGCAAAATAACGGAAATGATCGATAGCAAAAGGAATATCAAAATTGCGGCATAAAGTTTGTGTCTTACCACCATCTAATGTTTCAAGGGTGATAAAGCGCTCTGCTTCTGCCTCCAATAAGTCGGCAATTTTTAACAGGATGGATTGTCTTTCTGTCGCTGAAGTTTTGCTCCAGGCGGGTAAGGCTTTAGTTGCTGCCTGAACAGCAAGTTCAACATCCTGAGCATTTCCTGCCACATATTCAGTGAGTAATTCTCCGGTTGCCGGGTTATAGCTTTTCATTGTTTCTTTTGAAACACTATCAACCCATTCACCGCCAATCAGCATCTTATAAGACTTAGCAGGTAATAGTTCTTTTGCGATATCATGTAATTTCTTCATCATATTCTCCAGGTACTTTTGATTTTTGGGTATGCTAAACCATCTGTTCAAAGAGTATTATTGGATTAATTCTTAAATTCGGATTTAAATATAAAAATCTTGTATCAATAAATAAGGGGGGATAGCTGATTTTTAAGGGGGGATAGCTGATTTTTATAATAAAATAATAAACACATGAAATAAATTTTGAGAATTATTATTGGTATGTGATTATATTTTGTGTGGTCTATTTTTCTGCTGTCTTTTTTCAAGATGTTATCGGAGGAGTAGTTTTAATGACCATAAACAACTTAATGATACAAGATAATAAGTAAACAAATTATCAATACGTTTATATTTAATGATAATTTTTTTAGTTAAGGTGATTTATTTTCTCAGCACTCTGCTATTATTATACCATCAATCATTGGCGGGGATGATTATGAAAAATTTGTTATTAATTTGTTTGTTAGGTTTTACGTTGGCCGGGTGTGATAATCAACTTAAGATTGACGGTAAAAATGAAATGGCAGTAAAAACATCCATCGAAAAAATAAGAGATACTTTATCTGAAGATAAAAAATTAAAATTTGATGATTCATTGAATATTGTCATGCTTAATAGTATCGATTTTGATGAATTATTTAAAAATAACAAGTATGGAAGTATCAAATATGAAGATATGGAAAAGCTGGAACATAAGTTTTATCAATCACTGAATGGAAAAACAGCCGATCAGGTTATTAGCGAAGCAGAAAGAATTAAGTCGAATACGCGTATTATTAACAAATGAATACAATCATCTGCCTGTCATTTTTCAAGTTGCAAACCTTATTGAGTACGCTCAATGATAACTTACTGATTTCTTAAACGGAGTGCCCTGATTATGGGCATTTTGTTACCGTTATTTATGAGCTTTCAATAGAGTTAATCGTTCTCCGCACTGACGGCAAACATAGCAACTTTTTCCCCTTAGCACTTTATTGTGCTGCCTGATGGTGAGTTCATGCTGTTGGCAGTGGCAAGAATAAATGAATGTTTTACTACAAACGGACTGGACTGAAAATTGGTGTGTTCGATTGGCTGGTACTTTAAACACAGTTTCCATGATATAACGCCACTCCTTGCCATGAGGCGCCACTTTGCCAAACTGATGGTAAACCAATAAATGAGCCAGTTCGTGGGGGATCACTTCATCAATGAATGACTGTTGATTTTCAATGAGCAGAATTGGGTTAAGGCGAATTTCCCAATCCTGTAGACGAGCACTTCCCGCAATTGTACCTCGTTGTTGATAGGTCACATTGGGTTCGGGAAAGGTTTGTTCAAGAAAATCATTTGCCTGAACTATTTTTTGCCGCAAAGTACGCATGACTGCTTGCTGGAGAGGAAGCGGAACCTTAACGAATTTCATAACAGCAATAATTATATAATAACTTAACTAACGAAAACGAATATGTATGGCTGTAATACTAAAAAGCCCGCTGGTATCGGCTAATACCGCTCGCTTAAGCACGAGCGGTTCTTTTTTTATAAGGATAACTGGGTGTTTTGCAGAGCACTTGCCTAGTAACCTAGGGGCTTTATACATTCTGAGGTAAAA
>NZ_JBFPEZ010000005.1:0-70220 GCF_040838225.1 Xenorhabdus sp. SGI246 | reverse complement strand
TGATGTCCAATGCGGGCAGATAGCTGTCACGCTTTTCGAGCAGGGCATGGTAAGCCTCCGCCAGTTCATGCATAAAGATATCCACCGACCAGCCATCAATGGCGATGTGATGCCACATGAACAAAACATAGTGACTGTGACCGACTTGATAATGACGCAGGCGCAAACCAGGCTCTGTTGTCAAATGGAAAGGTGTCGCTAATTCAGCACGCAATATTTGCCAAAGTATCTCAACACTCTCAAGAAACTGCGTTTTGAAAACCAGCGGTTCTTCAATTATTTTTTGAAAAGAATGTGGTTGTTGATAAGAATGCAGTTGTTGATAAGTGTGATCACCGCTATTGCGGTAGACCATTTTCAGAACGGAGTGACGCTCAGCCACCTGATTGATTGCACTTTCCAGTACAGATAAGCTAACACCTTCATCCAACAACATCAGATAGGGAATATGGTAGGCATAAGTGCCCTGCTCAAACTGCTCAACAAATAGCATCCGCTCCTGAGCAAAGGACAAGGGATAACGGGCAAGCTCAATATGCGGAATGACAATAGATGCTTGCTGCCCCATCTGGGCTGCCAGTCCGGCAACTGTCTTCAATGCAAACACCTGTGCCAGAGAAACTTCCATTGCCAACGTCCGGCGAATGGTGGCGGTCAACTTAACCGCAGTCAGGGAATCGCCCCCGATACGGAAGAAATTATCTTCAATACCGATCTGTGCAACCCCTAACACTTCCTGCCAAAGCTGACAAAGTTGAGCCTCTAATTCATTACGTGGTGCGGCATAGCCATCTCTGTTTACCCAGACAGGCTCTGGTAATGCCCGGCGATCTACTTTACCGTTCAGGGTCAGGGGTACAGACTCAAGGCGGGTAAAACTGGCCGGCACCATATATTCCGGCAAGTGGTCAGATAAGTGTCTGAACAATTCATTATCCGAAAGCTCACTTTCTGCAACCGGATTTTCCGCAACCCAATAGGCCACCAGGGCTTTATTACCCTCATGTTCACGATCAATCACCACTGCCTGTTTGACTTGTGGATGCAACGCCAGGGCGCTTTCAATTTCCCCCAGTTCAATACGATAACCACGAATTTTCACCTGAAAATCATTACGCCCCAGATATTCCAGGTTGCCATCCGATAACCAGCGTACCAAATCGCCGGTTTTATACAGGCGGGTATAACCGTATTCTTTGTCTTTATCCGTAGTAAACGGATTTGCCACAAACCGCCCGGCGGTCAGTTCAGGCCGGTTTAAATACCCCCGAGCCAGTCCGGCGCCGCCAATGTATAACTCTCCGGGAGCACCAATAGGTACAAGCTGCCCGGCATGATTCAACACATAGGCATACATGTCATTTAACGGCCGGCCAATATTGGATGCGGTTATCGCGTCGTCCTGGGTTAATTTTCTGTAAGTAACATGCACGGTTGTTTCAGTAATCCCATACATATTAATCAGGGCCGGAGAGTGATCGCCGTAACGGTTCCACCAGGGTTTTAATTGAACCGGGTTCAGTTTATCTCCGCCGAAAATCACGTAGCGGAGATGGGGAAATTCAGCCTCCCTGGTCAATGATGCTTCAATAAAGGCATAAAATGCCCCCGGCGTCTGATTTAATACGGTAACTTTCTGATCAGAACAGAGGCGGCTGAATCTGCTGAAATCTTTCGTGTGCTCTGTTGTCGGAATAATCAGACGCCCGCCATACAACAAGGCGCCCCATAATTCCCAGACACTGAAATCAAAGGTGTAAGCATGGTAGAGCACCCAGGTATCATTTTGGTCAAACTGATAATCTCCCTGAGTGGCCGCAAATAAACGCACAACATTATGATGTGTCTGCAACACGCCTTTCGGTTGTCCGGTCGTCCCCGACGTATAGATGACATAAGCCAGATCCGTAGCTGTATTCACAGGCGCCGGATTTTCTGTCGGCTGGTTTTCTGTCACGGCCGGATCATCCGCCGCTATCAACGCCGGCGGCTGAGCCTGTGTCTGGGTATATTCCCCCAGTGTTGCCAGATAGTGTTTTTGGGTCACAACACAAGGTGATGCCGTATCTTGCAAAATAAACCGGAGGCGCTCAGACGGATATTGCGGAGATATCGGGACATAAGCCCCCCCGGCTTTCAGCACCGCCAGTATGCTGATGACCATTTCCAGACAACGATCCAGATACAGAGCCACCAGCGTATCAACAGGCATAGGTTTATTGTGCTGCTGCTGATACTGTGCCCGGATCACCGCGGCCAATTGGTTGGCCCGTTCGTTTAGCTGGCGATAAGTCAGCGTTTCCCCTTCAAACACCAGCGCCACGTTGTCAGGTCTGGCTGCCGCCTGAGATTCAAATTGCTGCGGGAGAGTCTGGTCTTGCGGATACGCTATATCGGGCTGGTGCCAGTTATGCAGTAATAGCTGGCGCTCTGGCTCCAATAAAATAGGTAACTCACTGACTAACAATGCAGGATTGTTAATTAAAGCAACGAATAAATTTTGTAATCGTTCAAGTATTCTGTTGATATCCAGTTCACTAAAATATTCCTGTCGATAATCTATTGTTATTTTTAGTGCCTGATTATATCCATAATCTTTCAATCGAAAGACGATAGGGTAAATATTAAACACTCCATCTACATGGTAATACTGATTTTCAGCAATTTCAGAGGCGGATTCAGAAAAACGCTCATAAAAAATAGATATATTAGGCAAAGAAAGCCTGTGTTGATTCGCTATTCGGATAAGATGAGATTGAGGAAATCTACAGTGATAGTAACTACTTTTCAGCTCGGATTCTATCAACCTAATCTGTTCAATCACACTTGCTGTATTAGAAATGCGACAATGCACTGGATATATATTTGCGCTCATGCCAACAACATATTTTTCTAATTTTTTCTTTCTTCCATGTGTGATCGTGTTAAAAGTCAACGCTTGCTGCCCGGTAAGTTCAGACATCATCATAACAACCAGGCCTGAAAAAATAGAATGCAGATTGGTTTGATATTTTTTACAAAATAACCGCAAATCCTCTTTAATTGAAAGAGGTAATATTAACGTACCATAACTACTTCCTGTCTTTGAATAACAGGGCGTTAATCGATATATTTCTTTTTCTTTTAGAAAGTTAAGCCAATAATTTTTGTCTTTTTCATAGTGAGTTTTATTTAGATATTCTCTTGCCTTGGCTACTACAGTCAAATATTGTGGAATATCCGATAACCATGCTGTTGATGTTCCGTTCTTAAGACATTTGTATAATTTATGGACATACTCATGAAGCCGGTAAAAACCGACACCATCAATCATAATATGGTGGATTTTAGTGAAAAAGTAATACTTTTCATCAGCCAGACGAATCAAGAAAACCTGATAGGGTGTTTCCTTTAAATAATCTATCGGAATTTCAATTTGTTGCCGCATCCAGAGTTTTGCTTCTTTTTCAGGTTCAGACTGCATGGCAACGTCATGAAATATAATTGATTCGGGTATACTCTGTTCTTCAATGTATTGTATCGCTTCATTCTCTGAATTAACCGATATGCGCAAGCGCAACATATCAATATGTTGATGCAATACATTCCACACCTTTTGTAAAAGGACTATATCAATCTCTTTTTCTATAAAAGTATACCAACCGAGATTGTGTATTGGACTATTTTCATAAAGTGCCTGTTCGTAAAATACATCCTCCTGAGAAGGATGAAGGCTATATACATTCGAATTCAACGCACTTTCAGGTATTCTCATAATAAATTATACGAATGCATTCCGTTCGCAAGTCACTTGCACTCTATGACACAAACGAGTAGATTGCAGCTCTATACCCAACCTCAATCAATTCATGCTTTGGTATTCATGTAATCCACTATTCGAAACCTAACGCTTTTTCACCTGTCCCGGCCTATATTATTACTTAATCTGGTAAGTCTCGTTATTATCTATCGTTGCATCACTACAGAGATTCTCGCAATCTTTCAGCATTCTCCTTTATACAAAAATAGTTGATATTTACCAGTGTTAATGGTTAATGTTCTCCATTACTGATATGAGTTACTTTATATTTCAGTTACTCTGAATAACTATTTATACCCTTCATCTCTTATTTTAATTATAACCACAATTTATTACTCACTATTAAATCAGCACATTTATTTACCTGTATAATTTTGATTGTCATTTAGATTCAAGTCTACATTATTTTTTATTTAATACAGGGTGTTTTTTAATTATTACGGAGAGAGAAATAAAAAAATTTATATAGCTCATAAATCACATACTGACATTTTATTTATTATTCAGAAGGTATAACAGGCAGGTGAATACTGAGAGAAGGTATAATTTTCAATTAAGGCATAACTAAGATACCTATTTTAAATAGGGGAATATTTAGTGAAGATTTATTATTCTTGAGGTAGGAATGGGATTGATTTTGTAGAAAAAAATTTTACTCAATGGTTTTCAAGGTACGTTATAACGGTAAGGAAGCAAATCCCCGGAAGTGATAGATTACAAAGGTGCAATGCTGAATTGGTGATTCAGTTCCAGTAACACAGCATTGTTAATCAGTTCAAAAATTAAATGTAGCGCTGACATGCTCGCCTCCTTATGATCAGTTATCTTAATGTATTTATCATCTTCCAGGCTGCAAAATTATTAACCTAATCTTAGAGTCATTTAGTACATGCAACATGTTTAAAACAATGGACAACTATACTAAGTTAATTATATTTAATAAAAAATAACAACAAAATATAAAAATAACAATTAAATTAATTATATATTAATATGAGTAACTAATTTTTCAATCCCACCTGTCAATTCAACAACCATGTTAATTAATTAGGATTAACTTGTTGGCTTTCATTAAGACAACTAAAAAAAGCCAACAAAAAAATACAAAATATTTACCAAAATTCCAGGCAGATTCTGCAAATCTAAATATACTTTAGTTAACTATTTAGTTTTTATAAAACCGATATGAAGGAGATATGCTATGTATTCTGTAAATGCCGATGATAAATTCGCATCGTTAGTTCTATATGCAGCAAGTATGTATGAACAATATCCAAATGACCCGAAACCTCCCCCAGATCCACGCATAGAAAGAGATGGATGGAAATTGACAGGTTATATTTTGGGTAACAACTTTCATTTTGAAAAAAACGCCAAAACAAATAAAAATGAATTAATGATTTCCGTAACTAATGTTATTAGTGGATATATTGCTGAGAGAATAACTAACCCCGGAGAATATTTTATTGCTCTCCGAGGAACCAAAACCCTGACAGAAGCTTTAGAAGAAATACATATAAATTATATATATCCTTGGTCTGATACACCGGATCAAGCGGTTTTTGATGGCTTTTATAAGCTATATGAGTCTCTGAAACTTATCACTCCTTACGATACGGAGATTGATTACACCCGATTCAAACTAGCAGACGCCATCGCACGATTTATCGGGACATATGGCCAATATACGATATCAGGTCACAGCCTTGGTGCTGCAATGGCAACTTACCTTATAAGAGATATCTATGATAAAGCTCCTAATGGTAGGGCATGCTTATTTGCCAGTCCAAAAACAGGGAATCAAGAATTTGTTACATATGTTGATCAGCATTTTAGGGATAACGTCGTTATTAATTATATAAATGATATAGTTCCTCGTCTCCCCTATTTTTTCGGTGAACAACTACCAAATGTTAATAAACTTATTCCGATAGATAAAGTGACAATCCATGATTCAATAATTTGTAACCATGCCTTACTCAGTTATATTGCTTTATTAAATAGATTTCAATTTTTTAATGTCCTTGATAAATATGGTACTCCAGAAGAGAATGAAACATGGAATGATTGTCTACAAGTCATATTCGGTTAAATAAATCATTACAAATTACTATTCATACAACACTCAAAGTGTCATACAATATTCAGAGGTTTTTTAAAACCCCAAAAAGGAAATATTCATAAATAACCCGAATTCTGTTTTAAGCCGTCACTGAAAAATCATCTTCCGAATAGAAAACTTTCAGTAGAATTCGGGTTAATTATCACTTTGCTGAGACTCATGTTCTAAGGTACTTTTTCTGATAATGGTATGCTGTCACGCAGTGTAGAATGACGTAAAGGTTTGACTACTGCTGCAAGCAACAAGCAGGCAAGTGCAGCAAAAGTTCCAAACGAAAAGACAGTTATTACCGGAGACAACAAACGTCCCATAAAACCTAATCCCAATGCTCCTAAAGAATCGCCAGTAACATCTTGAGCAGTGACAAAACTGTTCACTCTTCCCAATAAATGATCTGATGTATGACTCTGAACCAGGGTAAATTGCAGTAAGGATGCAAATGCATTCAAATATCCATAACAAACCAGCAACGGATACAGGAAATAAAAATGATTATCATTAATAAATGATATTGATAATGATTTTTGTTTGCAATATAATCCAATTTATTTTATTAATCTTAACCGCTGGCTAACAGAATTAATGGAGAATTATCAGGATTAACGAAGCAGGAGGCCTTCACTATTCAGCTTAGCCACGAACAACAATACCTTTGGACATCTCACTGACCGTACAAGAGGCTGCCAAAGCAGCCACTTATTTTTAAGTAATACCTACAACTTAATACCATCCCATTAATACCAGCGAAAAATCCGCATTCCTAATATAAAGGCGATAATCCCAATCACAACTAACGCAATTGAAGCGGGCACAACTTGTAATAGATCCCCACCTTCAATAAATACCTTGCGCATATTATCTGCCAGAATGGTTAACGGCAGGTATTCAACGATACTCGCCATCCATTGTGGAAAGTGTTTGTAACTGAAAAAGATCCCTGATACCAAAACCTGAACCAGAATCGAAACTTCCAGCAATCCATTTGCCGTCTGGGCTTTGCGGGCACGGGATGCTACCAAAACCGCTACACCAGAGAAACAGATATTCCCCGTGAACAACAAAAGCAAAAAGGCGTAAAACGATCCCTGTATTTCTATGTCGAAGTAAATTTCAGCAAACAGATAGATAATCAATATTTCAGCGAAATTGATGATCAGACAGGCCAGAATATGTGCCATCAGAAAGGTGGATTTACGCATCGGTGTGATGCACATTTGACGTGTTACCCGTGCAATGCGCTTCTCTGCCAATGCCCAACCGACTGCGATCAGACAGGTTTCCATAATTGCCATCGCTAATAATCCCGGCACCAGGAAATCCAGATAACGTAACCCAGGTGTTTCCAATATGAAGAGGTTTTCGTCTGCCTGTTTTCCCTCCTGTTGATTGAGCAGGTAGTAAGTCAACAGTGCATTACTGTCCTGTGGATCAAGGTAGTGAACCCGCTTCCCTTCTGCATTCTGTTCAATAAACATCTGGATATCACCACGTTTCAACCCCAGAACCACAGCATCGTGATCAGGATAATATTTAATGCGATATTTCACCTTCACCAATTTATCACGTTTGATTCCATCCTGATTGATAATGCCGGAGATCATGTGATCATGTGCTGCAAGCTGCTCTCCCCATTGTTTGATCTTCTGCTGTTCCGCAATTTCTGTAGGCAGGACGATACCGATATCCCTTTCCGGGATATCCTGAGATGAGAATGAAACGCCTAATAACCAAACCAGCAATAACGGAAAACCAAATGACCAGAACAATATTTCCGGTTCACGGAGATATTGCCGGAATTGCGTTTTCATCAGATTGATCAATGCACTATTCATGGAATCTTCTCCCTGCCAGAATCATGAACAAATCATCCAATGTTTTTCTCCTGACCATAAACTCATTGATATCTGCATTGACTTTTTTAGCAAACTCAAAAAGATAGGCTACAAAACTGGCAGAATCGTTAATCATCATACGAACCTTGTGTTTTTTCTCATCGTACTCATAACTCAGTACCTGGCTGTGTTGACTCAGTCCCTGTAAACGTTCAGGAAATGAGGTGCTCAGTTCAATCAGGTCGCCATTACAGTGCTTTTTCAACAATTCATCCATACTGCCCTGGGCAATGATTTCCCCTTTGTTCATGATACAAATACGGTCACATAAGTATTCAGCCTCTTCCATGTAATGGGTTGTCAGAAGCATTGTTGACTGTCTTTCCCGGTTAAGTTTGCGCAGAATGTCCCAAGTATCATGGCGGAAACGCGGATCAAGCCCGGTTGTAGGCTCATCCAGTATCAGGATTTCCGGCTCATTCATAATGGCAACACCCAGTGCCAATCGCTGACGCTGTCCCCCCGATAACCCCTCCACATAGGTTTTGTGTTTTTCCGTCAACTCAACCAACTCCATAACATCTTGTACCCGCTTACGTGAACAACCATAGAAACTACCGAACAGAGTCAGAACTTCTTCCACTTTCAGTTTATTGATAAACAATGTTTCCTGTAAGACACCACTGAGACGCTGCCGCAGGTAATGTGCGTCATGCTGCCATGTTTTTCCCAATACCCGTACAGAGCCTGAGTCCGGTTTTTTCAGACCCTCCAGTATTTCAACCAGTGTCGTTTTTCCCGCACCATTTGGGCCAAGCAGGCCAATAAACTCCCCACGATACACATCCAGAGAAATACCTTTCAGTGCCTGATAATCTTTGAAGGATTTCTTGACTTGGTTAAACTCAATCACTTTCTCTTCTTGATTCTGAATACCCATTCTCTGTATCTCATATGGTGATAAATTGGGAAAGGGAGGACAGTTTCGCTTTCAGTAACCCGGTAAAACGTGTGATCCCATCTTGATTGAAACAGCAGCAATTGATTTGCATGATTGGTTTCCCATCTTCAGAGAGTGTGACGTAAATATTGATGGAATCATTTTCCCATCCGGTGGATATTGATTGACTGGATAAGGTTTGTTGTTCCCGATGTTCACTTTTCCAATAGCCACTCAGATGCAATCCACCCGGTTTGTTATCAGCTATCGTAGATTTGAATGCATCCTGCAATATATTGATGTTAATCGTTGGTTGCGAAATTTCCACACTGTGTTTGTTTCGGCGGATGATGGATTGCGGCGGTCTCGGCTCCATAAACAGAAAATCAGCCAAAAAGCTTGGGTAAAGTTGAGCACGCCGGAATATTTTGCTGTAGAGCCAACTACCTGTTCGGATTGCCAGAGAATACAACCGGGGACTGTTGTGCCAACGCTGCTTAGCCATAACACCCACAGGCAGACTCCACGGGCATTCCATATGATCATAAGCACACAAAATATTTTCTCTGACTTGTTCCAGCAAGGCGACTGTTGCCGCCCCTTGTTCTGTTGCTTTAACGATGATCCTGTCCATGTTGATAGGCACCGGCATAACACGCAACATGGGTGCCATCAGCGTCTCACTTCCGGGCTGTTCCCGGCCTTCCAGCACCGAATTGAGAGAGAAACGTGACTGCCCTGTCATTTCATGGACAACCTCAGCAACCAATGTCAGAAAGGCCATCTGTAACGTTGCCTTGTGCTGTTTCGCCAGAATATTCAACAATGCGTAACTATCATCGGGAAACGGCAGGTAGAACTCGTGATCGATAAAGTTCTCCTGATTGAGGTCACGGGCGGGAAAACGCGCATAGGAATATCCCATCAAATGACGCCGCCAGAAAGCCAGATCCTGCTGCCCCTGACGTTGATAGCTCTCCCGCTCATAGCGTACCCATTCATCAATCTGCATCTGATTTGCCATGCTTTTATCTGTACGTAACGGATTTTTCTTCCCCTGCCCCCCTTGTGCATAAAATTGCCATAGTTGTTGTTCAAACAGGTGCATGGCACCTCCATCTGCCACAATGTGAGGAAAACATAAAAACAGCAGATGCTTTGATTCCTCCAGCCGGAAAAGCTGTGCCCGTAGATGAGGTGGTGATTTTAGGTCAAATGGTGTATTCAGGAATTGCCGGGCATTTTTGATAATGAACTGTTCCTGCTCATCGACATCATACCCTGACAGATCCTGTAGAGGTAAGTCGAACTCCCGGACATGGCAAGCCCGCTGCATTGGCGCATAGTCCAGAATTTCCGTACGCAGGGAGATATGCGACTGAATCAGGTTATTGATGGCTTGCTCCAGCAAGTTTGTTCGCAAGTCCCCTTCAATCAAAATACTTACCTGAATGTTGGCTGTATCCTCAAGTGCAGTGGATACAAACCAGAAACAGAGCTGAGCATACCCCAACGGGAACCAATTTCCCTTCCCTTTATTCTTCCCGGAATGATGCGCAGTCAGAGCTGTCTCGCGCTTCTGAGTATAGGTGGTCATTTCCTTCCCTCCGGGTGATTTGCCAGATTTTCCGTTTTCTGCCTGCTGCGCAGATTGACCTGTTCAGCTAATTGCTCAATGGTGGAGTGTTCATAAATCAAACCCACAGGAAACGTTACTTGCAGCCGTTGTTTAATTTTTGCGATGATCTGCACAGCCATGAGCGAGTGACCATTGAGTTCAAAGAAATCATCGAATACACCCAATGGGCCAATACCCATTTTTTCCTGCCAGATATCAGCAATAATCTCTTCTGTTTGATTACGGGGCGGTTGATAATCGACACTCAATACCGGGCGCGGATACAATTTCTGTTTATCTGTTTTCTGGGTAGCGCTCTTCTGAGTAGAAGACTTCTGTGTGGAAGCTGCGTCACTTTGCCATGAGCTTGTCTTCACCACATTTGGCTCTTGCCCTGCCGCTGTATTCTCTTCTGATCCACGGTCAATATCCGGCAGTGGTAAACCACGGGTAGAAATGGCATAAACACTGTCACCATGTGCCAATAGTAACTCCAGTAATTGGTAACCCTCTTCCGGCAGGATACCGTGTTGAATACTTTCCTGTTCCTCATCATCCTGATACCACTGGCGCAAACTATCCACCGCCATTCCGACTTCACGCCATGAATCCCAACCAATGGCAAGATAACGGGTACAGTTTTTCTTGCCCGTGTTTTTATTGATTAAATAGCGTTGATCACGTGACAAGGCATAAGCATCTTCAAAGGCATTCGCTGCACAATAAGCAACTTGCCCCATTGATCCTACGGTAGATGCCAATGATGAGCACAGGACGAAGAAATCCAGCGGTTGACGTTTAAACCAGTTATCCAATACTTGTGTTCCCACTACTTTTGATTGGAATATCTGAAGCGAATCTTCGAATCTGCGGTTTTGAATCAATCCGCCGTCCGCAATACCGGCGCAGTGGAAAATGCCGTGGATCTGTCCATGCTGGAGTACAACATCTGTTAGTGCTTTACCGACTCTGGCCGCATCTGCTAAATCGGCTGCAATGACAGAAACAGAAGCCCCCATCTGTTGTAACTGTTGCAATAAACGGATATGACATGACCGTTTGTTGTCGGCATCATGATTTTCCAGCCAATCTGACCACTCATTTTTGGGTGGCAATTCACTGCGGTTAATGAAAATTAAATGAGGCTGATAACGGCTCGCCAGATGAGTGGCTATCGTGGCGCCAATACCACCAAATCCCCCAGTGATCAGGTAATTGCCTCCTTGTCTGAATAATGACTGCGATGCAACCGGCAGTGTGACGGTTTCAATCAACGGGACATAACGATGTCTGCCACGGAGTGCTACAATATTGTCTTGTTCGTTCTGCTGCTCTGTATTCTGCCCTTCCGGTTGCCTAAGGATCTCCGCCAGTAATGTTGACATTATCGCGTTGGACTGAATGGGATTGAGTAAAGGCAGTGACCATTGGGTAGCGGGCAGTGTAATGTCAATACTCTTACACTGTACCTGCTCAAATTCTTTTGGGATCACACGACAAGGGCCAATGAGCAACGCTTTGGCAGGATCATTACAATCATGTTCGGTAATAGCATGCAGCCGATTAGAGAGAATGTTTATTCTTAATGGGCTGGTTCTTAAGACATCTGTTTTTAAAACATCTGTTTTTAAGATATCGTCTTGCAGTCCATCCGTTGTTTCCATTCCATCGGTTAAGAAGCTATCCGATGAAACGCTATCCACCGCAAATTGCCGGGCAATATGCAGTAAGGATTCATAATTTGTGAACGCTGTTTTCAATGCAATGGAGGGCGAACGAGTTATCGACCAGGCATGAATTATGTTATTCACCCGTATTTTCTGCTGCTTAAGCAAATCTGCCAAAGCCTGATAGTCTTCACTGTGCTGCGGATTAATCGTTACCTGACGGGAAGTGGTATCGGTATGGAAATGCTTGCCCTGTATCACCCGCCAGACTTCACCCCCCAATTGTGTCAGTGCCGTCGTTAAGCGCTTTCCTATCCCGGCCCGATCCATAAAAATCAGGAAAACCTGACCGTTCAAACTGACATGATCCAGCACTGGTACGGTCATCTGTTTCCAGCGAACCTGATGGCTCCACTGTTCCAGTGGTAGTCGTCCATTAGCCGGTACAGATTGGCCGGCATGAAGAGGGTTACGATATGAGTCATCATCAACCAATGTATCCAGACTGTAACGCTGATGCTGGAATACGTATCCGGGCAGAGGAAGGCGATGTCGCTTCTGTTGCCGATAAAACGCAGCCCAATCTACAGATATTCCCTGCTGCCACAACTGTCCCAATATATTCAACAAATACTGCCGATCCTGAATATCTTGTTTGATCCCACGTGTACTGCTGAGCACTCGTTGATATGCCGATATCCCCGTACTCTGTATTTTTGCCAGTCCGGCCAAAGTGCTGCCCGGCCCGACTTCTAATAAGACCGGTGTTCTTGGCGATGAAGATTTTTGAGACTGAACTTTTGCAGGTGCCATTTGTTGGGACAACAAGCACGCAATACCTTGACTGAATGAGACCGGCTCACGTAACTGACGAACCCAATAATCGGGAGATGTTGCTTGTTCAGCCGTGATCCATGTTCCTGTTACACAAGAGATAAATGGCAATCTGGGCGCTGATAATGATATGCCATCAAATGCCTGCCTGAACGGCTCCAGACAACCATCCATCATGGCACTGTGGAAAGCATGGGATGTATGCAGCGCCCTGACTTCGATGCTATTTTCAGTTTCTTCCGCAAGACGGCCTTCCAGCGCTAATATGGCGTCAGTTTCACCGGATACGACACAAAGCTCAGGAGCATTATAAGCAGACAGTGTTACGCCTTCACTGAGATAGCCCTGTAATGTTTTTGCATCAAGCCCCACTGCTAACATTTTACCGGCAGGCATCTGATTCATTAACCCTGCCCGCCTGACCACAATCTTTAATGCATCCTCTAAGGTAAATACGCCAGCAAGGCAAGCTGCCACATATTCACCTATACTGTGACCGATACAAGCTGCCGGACGAAGCCCCCAATCCATCAGTAACTGGCTTAACGCATATTCAACAACGAACAAGGCGGGTTGGGCATAGCGCGTTTGATACAGAGCCGATGTTTCATCACGCTCAGCGGAGTCAAAGATCAGCGTACGGATATCTCGTCCCAGTAAGGAAAGCAGGATCACCGCACATTTATCAACAGTTGTTTTAAATTGCGGCTCCTGTTCATAGTATCCCTTCATCATGCCGGAATACTGGGCCCCTTGCCCGCTGAACATAAAGACTACTGATGAAGAAACTGTACGTACTGTATTTTCCTGTACCGCATTTTCCTGTGCTGTTTGGGATAAATAATTGTCCAGCGCCGCAATAGCGCTTTTGTGATCATGGCATACCAGACTATGTCGGTAATCCATTTCGTGACGACCGACATGCAGGGTGTACGCGATATCAGCCAATGGCAATTGAGGCGATTTTTCCAACCACTGACGAAATTTCAGCATATTTGCCCGTAATGCTGCGGGTGTTTTGGCTGAGAAGCACAGTAGCTGCTGCGAATGAGCGGGGCCTGATGAGGGAACACGGGGGGCTTCCTGTAAGATCATGTGGGCATTGGTTCCTCCGATACCAAAGGAACTGACCCCCGCGCGACGAACACCCCGACTCTGCCACTCCTCTCCTTTTATCGGGATATAAAATCTTGAACCAGTCAGATTAATTTCCGGATTCAAGCGGGTAAAGTTAACCGCGGGTGGCAGATAACGGTGTGTCAGCATCTGTGCAACTTTCATGACTCCTGTTACACCCGCAGCAGAATCTACATGCCCCAGGTTGGCCTTTACCGAAGCAACTGCACAACGTATCCGGTCGGTTAACAGCTCGCCGGCCAATTGTTCCTGAGCCAGTTGCTCCTGAGATAATAACTCCTGAACCCTGACAGCCTGCTGATCATAAGCATTAAGCAACGCTTTCATCTCCATAGGATCCCCAAGATAAGTAGCTGTGCCATGTGCTTCTATATAACTGATACTCTCTGCCGGAACATCTGCCGCCAATAATGCGCGCCGGAGTACCGCAGTCTGGCCTGCAACTGAAGGTGCGGTAAAACCGATTTTCTCCGCCCCATTGTTATTTACCGCAGAACCTTTGATAATTGCATAAATATGATCGCCGCTGTCCAGTGCATCCTGTAACCGTTTAAGCACCAGAACACCGACACCATCGCCACCCAATGTACCGGATGCCTCAGCATCAAAAGTACGACAATGCCCATCATGGGATAGAATGCCACTACCATCAAAGTGATAGCCGCTGTGGGATGGAAAACCGATATGAACACCGCCACCTAGCGCAATGTCACATTCTCCCGCCAGCAAAGACTGACAGGCATAGTGCAAGGCCACCATTGAACTTGAACAGGCAGAGCCAATGGTAAAACTCGGCCCCCGCAAGTTGAGCTTATAAGATACCCTGGTCGAAAGCAGGTCGTTATTATTACCAAATAACAATATGTCCGACAAAAAGCGCCGCATTACCGTGGGGTAATTCAACAAATAGTGCAGTAAATAGCTGCTGCTGGAACTGCTGGCATATACACCGATTACTCCGGGGAATTTCTCCGGTGTATAGCCGGCATTTTCCAAAGCCAGCCATGAGGTTTCCAGAAACAGACGCTGCTGTGGATCAATGGACTGCGCTTCCCGTGGCGAATAACCAAAAAATTCCGCATCAAAATCTTCTGGGTGGTCTAATACGGAAGCATTGCGAATAAAGTCGGCTCGCGAACGAGCCTCCATTGATATTCCTTCTGCATCCAGTTCAGCATCGCTCAGTGGCCTGATGGATTCAACACCGGCAGCGATATTCTGCCAGAATTGTTCAATATCATTAGCACCGGGAAATTGCCCGGCCATACCAATAATGGCAATTTCAAAACCATGCAACATTGATTGTGTCATCTGAAATTGATCCACCTGAACTTTATTAACATCGGTGTTATTCATAATCTGCTATTCCTCTTCCCGTTTGCCCGCTATTCCTTTACCTGTTGCTGCTTCTGCTGCATTTTTTTCTGCATTTCAGCCAGACGTTGACGACCATCAGCGATATTGCTCTGACTCATCTCGTTATTTTTCTGTCCTATGTTCATGGTTGATGACGATACGCTGTGATCATCTTGTCCACGCCTGCCGTTGATAAACTGAGCAAGCTGGTGAATAGTGGAGTAATTCAGCAAATCGATAATGGACAGGCGGTTATAACCCAACGCATGCAGTTTCAGATGAACACGAGCCAGTAGCAGTGAATCGCCTCCCAGATCGAAAAAGTTTTCATCACAATCAGGGAATTCCATATCCAGTACTTCAGCCCAGACTTGCTGAATAGCCTGTACAGTCGGATCGGATGATAATTCCCATTGTGGGCTTTCTTCTTCCATAGCCTCCGTTACAACAGCTTCTGCTTCTGTAGTCGTGGCATCTGTAGTCGCAATATCTGTAGTCGCAATGGTTGTCGTCGCAATAGTTGTCGTTGTCGCAGTAAACGGAGCTGCCCCATGACTCAAGACATCATGGTGCGGCAACTGCGCAATATCGATCTTGCCGTTAGCATTCAGTGGCAGAGAAGACAGTGCCCTGAAATAGGCCGGGATCATGTAGCGGGGTAATCTTTCCGCCAGATAACTGCGCAATTTCAACGTATTCAGTGTTTGTCCGGCACTCAGAACAACATAAGCAGCGATCCGTTTGCCCCGGTTTTCCTCAATCACACGAACCACCGCACGTTCAACATCAGGATGTTTACACAATACGGCTTCAATTTCCCCGGTCTCTACCCGATAGCCTCTGATTTTGTTCTGGTTATCAATGCGTCCCAGATATTCAATATCGCCATTAGGAAGATAACGCCCACGATCTCCGGTTTTATATAACCGCGCGGAAAGGGATTTATCGAATGGATTTTCAATAAACAGGTCTTGATAAAGGCTTTCCTGATTCAGATATGTCATTGCCAGACCATCACCACCAATGTACAACTCACCCGCGGTGCCGATAGGGACTGGTTGATGGAAGGTATCAAGAATATAGACCAGATTGCCTTCATTCGGTTTGCCGATTGGTACACTGTTACCTTCTGTACCACGGTAACAATGGCTGGTGGTAAAAGTCGTATTTTCTGTCGGACCATAGCCATTGATCAGAAGCAGTTCAGGGTAGCGCTCCTTAATACGGGCTGCATGCCATGATGACATAGCCTCCCCGCCGGAAATAAGCTGTTTTACTGTTTGCAGTGTTTGTGGCCGCTCATCAACAATCAGATTAAACAATGAAGATGTCAGGAACAGACTTTCCACTCCCGACTCCTTAATGATTTTTTCCAACAGGAGTACAGAAATGGCACCCTGCGGGTAGATCACTATAGAGCCGCCATTCAGCAACGGCCCCCAGATTTCCCATGTTGAGGCATCAAAACTGACAGATGCCAATTGCAGGCAACGACCAAAGGTTTGGAAGTCAATATAACTGACATCTTTGACCAGACGAATAATGCCTTTCTGCCCGATCAATACCCCTTTAGGTGTACCAGTGGAACCTGAGGTATACATGACATAGGCCGGTATATTGGCTTGGTTTTCCGCGTGATGGCTAAGATTGCCCGGCAGATCCGCGACCGGCATCTGTGCCAGTGCGGACTGCTCTTCATCCAGCCACAAAATGGGAGGAAGATGAGATGCAATCGAAGGCAACAACCTGTCGGTTACCCGCCTGTCAATAATCAGCAGATCACATTGTGTATCTTCGATCTGCTCAATCAGCCGGATATCCGGATCTTCGGTATTAAGTGGCAGGTAAACCGAGCCGAGTTTTACCAGCGCCAGCACCGAGATAACTAACTCAATACTGCGTCCCAATAACAGAGCAACATACTGCCCCTGTTTTACCCCTTTTTGTGCCAGTAAATGAGCCAATTGGTTAGATTGCTGATGTAGTTCCAGATAACTGAGTTGCCGCTCTCCGTATTCAACTGCGCACGCTGAAGGAGTACGGGCTGCCTGTTCAGCAAACAATGCTGCCAGTGTTTCTTGCCCTTGATAGCCCGGTGCTCCCTGATTGAAACTTTCAATCTTCCGTTGTTGAATTATCGGCAGGAAATGGCTGGCACAGTGCAATGCCTGCGGATCGGCCACCATAGCAGCAAATACAGCGGCATAGCATTCAGCCATGTTCGCTGCTAATCCACGGCTGATTTTATTTTCGTCATAATCAAGCTGGACAGAGATTTGATCACTCGCCAAAGCAGACGAGAGAGTCAGATGTTGAAAATGGACATCTAATGTAAAGTGAGTGCCCTCATAAACATCCTGAGTATGCAGCCTGTCCACAACTTCCAGTCCTACTTCCGGCACCATCTGGTCGTAAATGTGGAAATCAATGTAGTTAAACAGGACTTCATCCAACAACGGTTGCTGACCAAATTGACGCTGAATTTCCGCTAACGGATAACGACGATAAGGGATCGCTTCAATTTCGTTGGCAAAGACTTGTCGGATCAGTTCATGCCAGGAAACGGGGGTCAAAATCTGGCGGAATGGCAGGATATTAAGGAACAATCCATACAGATGATCACCGCCCTGAGCTTCCGGGCGACCATTGGCAGTGATCCCTGTCAGGATGTCATGCTCTCCGCTGAAAATACTCATCACTTTGATATGTCCGGTCAACAGGATACTTTTCAGTGGCACGCTCAGTTGCTGCATCAGGTGGCGCAATCCCTGATAGACAGTACTGTCCAGTATCAGCGAAAAGGATTTCAATTTCGGACTGGTTGCAGATGCGGCGACATCATTAATCCCGTCCGTATGCTGTTTACGAGGCAATTCAAGGATAGTGCAATCATCCAGTTTCTGAGCCCAGTAATCTTTTTGTTTCTCATCAGCAATAGCGGCTTGCTCCAGAGCAATAAAATCACGGTATTCCAGCGATTTTTTATCCGGTGCCTGCCAGTTGGCTTGTCCTGTTAACGTGGCGTAGCGGTTGAACACTTCCACGATCATGGTGTTATAACTCCAGCCATCAAAGACCGGGTGACACTCAGTCATCGTAAACTGGAATGAGTTATCCGTGCGCAGTTGAATGAAGAAACGCAACAGTGTCGGATTCAGCAGATCAAATGGATTGACCCGTTCCGCCTCCAGTAACGCTTTTGCCCGCTCATCCTGCTCTTTTTCTGACAAATGACGCAAATCTTCAACAACAATGGGCAACTCAGCAAACTGATAAACTAACTGAAGAGGTTCGCTGTAATTTTCCATATCAAACGCAGTGCGCAGTACATCATGAGCAGCCACGGTCTGGGCTGTCGCTTCCCTGAATGCCTGTTCATCAAATCGTCCATTCACGCGCAGATGGGAAGTTCCGGTACAGTGATACACATTGGCATCAGGAGACATGTTCATGTGATAGAACATCCCCGCCTGCATCCGGCTGAGCGGATAGGCATCAATGATTTTTTCCCGCTTTTCCTCTAAGCACTGGCGATCTTTCTCTGAAATCTGACTGAACGGGGCAATGCTTTGTGCCGGCTGTTGATACGCTTTATTCGGTTCATTCGCCCCGTGTTCATCAATCAGGGCAGCCAGCTCTGCTATAGTCTGGTGCTGGAACAGATCCACCAGCGTCAAGGGCCAGCCACGATCCTGTGCTTTACCAGTCAATTGCACCCCACGCAGAGAGTCCCCCCCTAAGGCAAAGAAGTTATCGTGAATACCAATCTGGGATACTGGCAATGTCTCCTGCCATAACATCAGCAGTGCTGCCTCGGTTTCATTGCGTGCTTCCTGATATTCACTGGCTAGCTGTGGCCGTACTTGCTGTGGTGCAGGGAGTGCCTTGCGATCAATCTTGCCATTACTGGTCAATGGCAGGGCATCAAGGAAAATAATGGCCGATGGCAACATATAATCCGGCAGAGTGCGTTTTAATTCAGCTCTTATTGTTTCAACTGATAATGTTTCAACTGATAACGTTTCAGCGGACGATATAGGACTTGAATGAGAAGCCGGTACGATATAAGCCACCAAATGAGAAGCCTGATTACCTTCATATTGGTGAGCCATCACAACAGCCTGTGCAATGGCGCCAATACGTTTCAGAGCGGTTTCAATTTCGCCCAGTTCAATACGGAATCCGCGGATCTTTACCTGGTGATCGGCACGTCCGAGGTATTCCAGAGAACCATCACGCCGTAAACGGGCCAAATCCCCACTCCGGTATAACCGCTGTCCGGCCTCCGCCTGTGGGAAAATCTGCCGTTTATCGATAAAACGTTGTGCGGTGAGTTCAGGACGGTTCAGATAGCCCCGTGCCACCCCTGCTCCACCAACGTACATTTCTCCCACTGCGCCCAACAGCGACAATTTGCCCTGTTTATCCAGCAGGAAAATTTCCAGATCATCCAGCGCTTCACCAATCGGGCTTTTGCCGCCTTGCAAGGCATCAGCCTGCCTAATTCTGCGGTAAGTCACATGCACTGTGGTTTCGGTGATGCCGTACATGTTGATGATTTCAGGTTTTTCATCCCCGTGTTTTTTGAACCAGCCCAGTAAATTAGCCGGCTCCAGCGCTTCACCGCCCAAAATCACATAGCGCAGTGACAACGAAAGGTCCATGTCGTTCTTTTGCGCTTCACTCAACTGATCATCTGCCGTAATAAAGAGCAGGAAAGCAGACGGTGTCTGATTCAACACCGTGACTTTTTCTTGTTGTACCCATTGATAGAAATGCTCCGGTGTCCGGCTGACCCAATAAGGCACAATGCTCAAACGACCACCGTACAATAGCGCCCCCCATATTTCCCATACGGAGAAGTCAAAAGCACAGGAGTGGAAGAGTGTCCAGACATCATTTTCTGTAAATGTAAAATGGCGTTCACTGGCGCTGAACAACCGCATGACATTGGCATGGGGTATTTCCACCCCTTTCGGTACACCGGTAGAGCCTGAGGTATAAATGACATAAGCGAGTGCATCCGGCTGACAAGGTATATCAGGATTAGCCAAAGACATGGTCTGGATAAAGGTTTTTTCCGTATCGATGCAGATATAATCCACTTTTTCGTGGTCAAACAGGGTTCGATATTGAGGGATACCAATCACCAACTGAACATTGGCATCTTCAACGTAGAAACGCACCCGTTCCGGCGCGTGGCTGCCGTCAATCGGTAAATAGGCCAATCCGGCTTTCAGTACAGCCAGAATAGCCACCAGCATCTCCTCATCACGCTCCAGGCAAAGACCAACCCGCGGTGTAAACTCTGTGGTTGTTTCTATTTGCCGCCGGATTTGCAGAATATAATGTGCCAGTTGGTTGGCCCGCTGATTAAGCTGGTTATAAGTCAGCATCCGTCCATGATCAGCACTCAGGGCAATTGCTTGCGGACGACGCAAAACCTGTTGTTCAAACGCCTGATGCAGCGTCTGTGTCACCGGATGATGACTCAGTTGGCGTGGCCATTCATGCACAAGCCAATGTTTTTCAGCCTCATTGATACACTGGTAATCCATCAGCGCGGTTTGGGCATTCTGGGCGATTTCCTGCAACAGGAAGTGGAAATTCGCCTCAAACTGTCTGATAGTCGCTTCATCAAACAGATCACTGCTGTATTCCAATGCCCCCCGCAATTGTTCTGCGCCATCGGCCAATGACACTTTTTCCATGGATAAGGTCAAATCGAATTTGGCGTGATCCCCCAATAATGTGAATGGCGTGGCTTTCATTCCATCAAACTGCCATCCGGCAGAGTCAGAACCATCGAAAGCAAACATCACCTGAAATAACGGGGAGTAGCTCAGGTCACGTTTGGGATTGATCGCTTCTACCAGTTGTTCAAAACTCACCTGTTGATGCGACAGGCCGTCAAGAACCGTATCAAAAACCTGCTGCTGCAATTCGGCAAACGTGGCGTGGGGTTCCAGTTCAATCCGGTAAGCCAACGTATTCACAAAGAAACCGACAACGCCTTCCAGTTCCAGTTGCCCACGTCCTGAGACCGGAGAACCCACAACCAGATCCGTCTGGCCGCTATAACGATAAAGTAACAGGTAAAACGCACTTAACAAGGTGGAGAATAACGTCTTATTCTGTTGCTGCGCCTGTTGTGTCAAGGCCTTAGTCAATTCAGGGGATAAAGTGAAGCAATGCGTTTTACCACGCAGACTCAAACGATTAGGGCGTGGGTAATCAAAAGGCAGAGCGATGGGTTCAACACCGGACAGTTTTTCTTTCCACCATGCCAGCGATGTCTCAAATTCAGTATTTTCATGCTGTTGGTGCTGCCATTCCGAGTAATCAATGTATTGAATGGGTAACGGCGGCAATTCAGGGACATTACCCTGCCGACGAGCGTTATAACAAGCGGTCAGTTCACGACTGATAATACCGGCAGACCAGCCATCAGAAATAATATGGTGTAATACCATCACCAGATAATGGCGATCTTCTCCGTCTTCATCCCCACAACGATACAAGGTAAAACGCAACAGAGGAGCTTGTTGTAAATTAAATGGCCGTTGGCTGTCCCGCTGTAAACGTTGCTTTTGCTGTTCTTCACTCAGCATGGACAAATCAACCGTTACCAGCGCTAAAGAGACCGATTCATGACAACGCTGATAAAGCGTGCCATCTTGATAAACAAAATCTGTACGGAAAGACTCGTGCCTGTCTACCATGTCGCTAATAGCCTGCTGAAGTGCCGGTATATCCAATTTTCCCTCAAGCACCAGCGCAGTCGTGATGTGATAAATAGCCGATTGTTGTTCGAGTTGTTCATGCAACCACAAACGTTTTTGCGCTAGGGATGCCTTAAATTGAAATGTATTTTCCTGCATAAAACCTCCGGCAAATACCCTTCACTTTACAGGTGTCGGGCATATTTCATTGTTATCGTTTCTTTATTTCCGTTCCCGTACGACACGTTTTATGGTGTTTTGAGGGCCTGTGCTATGAGAGATCGTGTTGTGACGAACACGATCTCCCCCGGTCATATGAGACTCCAGTAAATGAGCAAGCTGTTTAATTGTCTGGCACTGCAAAAGTTCAGCCAGAGAGATCCTGACTGCCAGTTGCTGTTCAATACGGGCAGCAATGCGTAAGGCGTGCAATGAGTGCCCTCCCAAAGCAAAGAAATTCTGGTCACATCCTATCTGTTGTTGCAGTACCTCACTCCAGATATCCCTGAGACGGCTTTCCAGCGGTGTTTGCGGGATATGTAAAACGCTGCCCTCCTGTTTTTTCTGCTGTAATTCTTTCTGCTGCCACTCAGATAAATATTCCGGCAAATGCGCCAACAAAGCTTGATAATTAATCTTGCCATTCGTGGTTTGAGGCATCTCATCCAACAGTACAATGGTGTTCGGCAGCATATGTGCGGGTAATTGTCTGCTGAGAAAATCAAGCAGTTGTCCTGACATTTGCCCTAAAAGTGATTCTGGAGACACAGCATTGGCTTTCGCTGCTGATTTAAGGGATACACAAGCTATTAGCCGTATCTCGCCCTGCTTATCGGCATTAGCAAGCCCGGAATAAGCAAGTACAGCACTTTGCTGCACATGGGGATGCTGCATAAGCTGAGCCTCAATCTCTCCCGGTTCAATACGATAGCCGCGTAGTTTGATTTGTCGGTCACAACGACCAAGATAGAGCAATTCACCATCCGGCAAGGCGCAGACTCGATCTCCTGTGCGATAAATCCGTACTTTTTCTTGTGGTATCTCCTCTTGTGACATGCCCTCTTGTGGAATGGATATCGTGATGAATTTTTCTGCGGTTAATTCAGGGCGATTCCAATAACCTCTTGCCACACCCAAACCACCGATATACAACTCTCCTGCCATGCCAAATGGGGTTGGAGACAAATCGTCATTAAGTACAAACAGGCGAGTATTAGCGATTGGCAGACCAATCGGCATCGTGCCCTGTAAGTCCTGATGTTTATCTGCACGATGAACACAACACCCGACAACCGTCTCTGTGGGGCCATATTCGTTGAACACGCCAATATCGGCTACATCAGTCAGCCATTCCTGTACGGTTTCACAACTCAGCGCATCTCCCCCGATGACTAATGAATGAACACGGGATTTCGCGGCAACATCCAGATATTCCCCCAAAATACCAAGATGGGCAGGCGTGATTTTCAACAGATGACCATTCTGCTTTTGTAATGAATATGGTGGTAACGAATACGGTGGTAATGGTTGCCGTAATATCTCCGCCATTGAAGCAATATCCGCATCATCCCGTATCACGGTAATGGTGCCGCCATGCAACAGCGGCAGATAGAGACTAGTTAATGTGGCATCAAAACTGACGGATGAATGGAACAAGCTTTGGGTATTCTCAGTGACCTGATAACGCCAACAGGTATCAGTCAGGTAGTTAATCAGACTGCGATGTTCAATCATGACGCCTTTCGGCATTCCTGTAGAGCCGGAGGTGTAAATCAGATAGACCAGTGCATTTTCATCATCAGCCACGGGGGGTAACGATTGTTGCGATAAATAATATGTCGGAACAGACTCTGGTTCCTGATCCAGTGCCAGTACAGCAATTTCAGGCATAAGAGATGCAACCAACGCCTGATGGGTCAACACCAGACAACTTTGGCTGTCAGACAATAAATAGGTGACCCGCTCTGTGGGGTAAGAGATGTCAATTGGCACATAACAAGCCCCCATTCTGCTGACTGCCAGCATGGCAGCAATATAATCCAGACTGCGTGGCAAATAGAGTGCAACTCTGTCACCCGCATGAATCTGACTGTGATACAGGCGGAGGCTTATCTGTTCAACCTGCTGCTCCAATTCCGCATAACTGACCTGTCGCTGTCCATCTATCACAGCGATTTGTTGGGAAGAACGTTGTACCTGACGCGCAAACAGGCTATACACATTGCCCGCAAAAACCGGCAATACTGGCCCCTGCCATTGGGTCAGCAATTGCCGTTTTTCCTGCTCATCCAGCAATGCAACGTCTGTCAATACACCAGTCATGTTATTCATTAACTGGGTCAGAATGCGGATAAAGTGCTCTGCCAGACGGGCCACAGTAGTTGCATCATACAGGCCCGTGTCATAGACCAATTCGCCATGTAAGCTGTCAGAGAAAGCCGTGACCAATACCAATGGGTAATTTGTGCTTTCCGTGGCCTGGGTAAATTTAAACAGGTTTTCCCGTGCACCGGATTGCGGATAATTTTCAAACACCAGCAAGGTATCAAATGCCGGCAAACCACAAGTGGATTTCAGATCCGCCAGCGAGATATCACTGAATTTTTCATGCTCCCGCTGTTGCTGTTGAATGGCGCTCAGCCAATCGGCAACGGATTGATTCATATGGCTGGTGATATAAATAGGCAATGTACTGATTAACAGTCCCACCATTTTATCGATGCCGGCTAATTCTGCCTGTCGGCCGGATACTGTCATGCCAAACAGGCATTCGTCCTGCTGGCTGTAACGTTGTAACAGTAATGCCCATGCCCCCTGAAGCAGGGTACTGATGGTTAAACGGTGACGACGTCCTGTTTCTGCCAACTGACCAGAAAGTTCTGTAGTCAGATGAAATGAATATCGCTGTTTCAACTGACTGGCTGTCTTGATCGGATGAGCCGCAGGCAGCGGTGTCGCTGCCCTGATATCAGCTAATTGCGCCTGCCAATAATTCTGACATGCTTTACGGTTTTGCTGTTGCCAGCGAATAAAGGATTTAAATGCCGGTGCAGGTGGCAAGATATCAGCCGGACGATAATAGAAGGATTCAACCGTTGTTAATAACAGTCTGACTGACCATCCATCAAGAATGGCATGATGATGGCTGAACAAAAGTTGTATTTGTTCATCCGGGAGTTGCAGCACGGTAATACGGAATAACGCGCCATGTTCCGGTATAAACTCTTCCGCCAGATCTGCCGCCAGCAAGTTTTGGCGATACTGTTCTGCATCAGACGGGTTATGCAGCCGCAGATCATGTTGCCGCCAATCCAGTTCCTGCTGAGGCATCACGATTTGCAATGGCTCACCGGCAAGACTCATTTCAAAATGGCTGCGCAGGACAGGATAGTAAGCCACCGCCTGCTGCCATGCCTGCTGTAGACGGGTAATATCCACGCCATCAAACGGGTTATTATGGAATAAAGTAAAACACAACTGTTCGTGATACAGCCCGCTGCCTTGTCCAGCCATAGAGTGGAACAGCATACCTTCTTGGGTATAAGTCAGCGGGTAGATATCTTCCATCACACCATACCGTTGCTGCAATTGGCGCAATGTTTCGTCATTCAAACGGGCAAGCGGGAAATCAGACGGCGTGTAAGTGGTCTGAGTCTGTGCCATGCAATGTTCAGTCAGCCGGAGAATCTGCTCTTTCATCGCCATTGCCAATTTATCAATGGTTTCATGCTGATAACACTGGTGGTTATACGTCCACTCTATCTGCAATTGTCCCTCATCAATGTAGCAATCTACTTCCAGTGCATATGACCTTGAGTTATCCGCCGCATGACGGTGCGCCAGTCCAATATCTGCAACGCCCTGTAATGGCGCCTGATGGAAGGTCCGGGTAAATTGTCCGAGATAGTTGAAGCAGATATCTGCCGCAGGGATAACAGGCAGTTGATTATTGGTGGATGTCTGAGTGTAGCGGGAATAGCGCAGTGCGCCATAACCTGTTCCGCTATAAGGCACCTGACGTATCGCTTCTTTAACCAACTGGAGCAGTTGAGCAGGCGGACAAGATGCAGGTAGTGACAACAACAGAGGATAAATGACCGTAAACCAGCCAACTGTCCGGCTGACATCCACATTTTCATGCAGGCTTTCCCGTCCATGTCCTTCCATGTCCACATGCAGTAATTCAGAACCACTCCAGTGTTGCAGTGTTGCTGCCAGCGCTGCCAGTAACAAATCCCCAACATGGGTACGGTAGGCGTGTCCGGTGTGCTGAACCAGATTTGTGGTGGCCGTAAGATCCAGTGCTAACCGGTGCTTAACCGACTCTTTAACTAAACCGGGGAAAGGTTTTTCTCCCCGATCACAGGGCAACGGAGCTACAGTTTGCTCCAGTTTTTGCTGCCAGAAATGATATTCATCCTGTGACTGTTCAGATTGAGCATAATCCGCAAGGTGAGATGACCACTCAATCAAAGAGGCGCTTTTTACCATCAGACGTGGGTTTTCCCCTGCCAGTAATGTTCGATAATAATAACTTAAATCTTCCGTAAAAATGCGCCATGAGACGCCATCTATCACCAGATGGTGCACTGCCAGCAACAGATAATTCCCTTCTGCGGTAATAAAATGGGTCGCGGTCAATAACGGGCCATGTTCAATATTCAATTGTGCCTGACGTTCAGCAACGGCCTGTACCAGCGCTTCTCTTGCCGGGGTTTCTGTGATCTGACATTGTTCTATCTGCCACGCTGTAACAGGTTCTCCTATCTGCCCATAATCCGGCCTATAACCGTTTGCCAATGAGAAACGAGAGCGCAAACCATCATGTTGATTGACCACCAGAGCCAATGCCCGCGCTAAAAGCGATATGTCTGTTCCTTCCTCCAGTACATACAGATAAGACTGGTTATAGTGGTGTGGATTAGCATGATGGTGTGCAAAGAACCAATGCTGAATTGGCAGTAAAGCGTATTCTCCCTGCACGGGTTGAGTGTTGCCCTCAGCGTTGCCATCAATGTTATTTACCTGTGTTACCACGGCGGCTAATCCCGCAATAGTCGGATAGTCAAACAGCATTTTTGGTGTGATCCGCAGCCCAATCTCCCGTACTCTGAACACTATTTGCAGGCTGAGAATGGAATCTCCTCCCAGAACAAAGAAATCATCATCAATCCCCAGATTGTTCTGATCCAACACTTGTTGCCAGATTTCTGTCAGTTGTTTTTCCAGTGCCGTCATCGGCATCCGGCGCATAGTGTGACGGGGTTGCTCAGTTAAAGGGATTTGTGCCAGCGCCTTACGATCAATTTTGCCGTTAGCTGTGAGTGGTAATGTTTCCTGCAAGACCCATTGGGTAGGACGCATAGGTATCGGCAGTCGTTGACTCAGTTCCTGCCGCACATTTTCCAGCTCTGCCGCAGCAGGAGTGTTCAACACCAGATAGGCCACCAGATGCTGGCGTCCATAAATGTCCCGCATACCCGCTGCCGCCTGAGCAACACCCTGACAAGCCGCAAGCTGAGCTTCTACCTCTTCCAGTTCAATCCGGTAGCCATGCAGTTTAACTTGCTGGTCTTTGCGACCGAGGAACAGTAAATTTCCGTCCGGCAGGTAACGCGCTAAGTCTCCTGTCCGATAGAGTTTTCCCTGTGATGACAGTTTTTCCTGTGATAACGGAAAGAAAGGATCGGTAATAAACCGGCTTTCAGTCAGATCAAGACGATTGAAATAGCCCAGACCCACTCCAGCCCCACCAATATACAGTTCACCAACTGAACCGAACGGCACCAGTTGCTGACACTCATCCAACAGATAAAGCCGGGTATTGGCTATCGGACGACCAATTGGCAATACACCATCCCCTTTGACGTCTCCCGCCAGTATGTCGTAAATACAGCAGCCCACGGTAGCTTCTGTCGGGCCGTATTCATTGATAATTCTGACCTGCGGTGCATGTTGCCGCCAGAAACGCAATGCGCTGGCAGAAAGACTTTCTCCGCCAATCACCAGCAGCGGTATCCGGCCTGCGTGTTCGGGTAATAATTGCTGGCTTAAGAGCTCCAGGTGAGCGGGCGTGATTTTCGCCATTGCCAGATCCGGCAATTGTTGCCATGCCTGCACCAGTGCCGGAATATCATCCTCTTCAGGCAGGATAAACAAGGTTTGCCCCTGTAATAACGGCAAGAACAGGCTGGTAATCGTCGCATCAAAGGAAATAGAGGCATGAAGAGTATTTCCCCGTTTAGTCAGATCACCATAATGTTTACAGGCATGTTGCAGATAGTTCCCCAATCCCCGATGTGGAATGATGACCCCTTTTGGCCTGCCGGTAGAACCAGAGGTATAGAGAATATAAGCAGGCTGTTCCGGTGAAATCGCAATATCAGGATTGGGAATAGCAACCTGATTGTCTGTTACTGGTTTTGAGGCAACTGGTTTTGAGGCAACTGGTTTTAAGGTAAACAGCTCCGGCGTCAGCAGTACAATATGATGCGATGGCAACGCTAATCTGGCGGCCTGTTCATGAGTCGTAATCACCTGTGCCACTTGTGCATCTTCCAGCATAAAACGGGCACGTTCTGCCGGATAGGTACTATCAATTGGTACATATGCAGCACCGGTTTTCAATACCGCCAGAATCGCTACGACGAGCATGGCTGAACGTGGCAGGCAGATCCCAACCTGTGAACCCTCACCAATCCCCTGTGCCAGTAAATCATTCGCCAGCCGATTAGCGTGTTGGTTAAGCTGGTCATAACTCAATGCTAACCCTGTTTCATACTGCTCACACAGGGCAACCGCCTGGGGTGTTCTGCACACCTGCTGTTCGAACCATTGATGCACCACTGGGTGCAACAAGGGTTGTACTGTGGCATTAAGATCGCTTAACTGCTGCTGTCGCTCCTGTGGTGACAACATTGCCAATTGATAGACAGGCTGGTCTGGCGCACGACACAGGCTATCCAACAAACGGGTATAATGTGTCACTAATTGCGCCACAATTTCGGGTGCAAAACACGCCTCACGATATTCAACCGACAATAGCAGACTATCCGCTGTTTCCTGTACAAACAGGGTTAAATCGAATTTAGCTTCTGGATTATCGATTGGCTGACTGTCTATAACGTAATTACAAGCATCTGTACGAAGCTGTTCATTGATCTGTTGCTGGTGCGCATTAAACACAAACATGATCCGGAACAAAGGAGAAAGTGAACGTTTCTCTGCTGGCAGAACAGCATCCACCACTTGTTCAAACGGAACGTCTTTGTTAGCCATTGCCCAATTCAGTGTCTGGGCACTATCAAGCAGAAATTCAGTAAATGGACGGCTGATATCGACATTCTGACGTACCGCTAAGGTATTCAGCAAAAGCCCAATAACCGATTGCAGTTCCGGCCTGTCACGCAGAGAAACAGGTATGCCAATAACGATATCTCCTGTTGCCTCACCTTCACTGCTGTAACGCTGTAACAAGATCTGGAAAGCTGCCAATAACAGGGTAAACAGTGTCGTATCCTGCTGTTGCGCCAACTGGCGCAGTGCTCTGGTCTGCTCAATGGACAGCGGCAGGCGATGATAAGCTGCTTTCGATTCTTCAACAGGTGCATGATATTGCTGAGGTAATGTCACCACTGGCGGTAATTGCTGATATACCTGACGCCAATACGCTAATTGGCTGTGCCAGACTTGTTGCGCTTCAGGGCTGCGCTCCCAAGCTGCGAATTGCAGGTAATCAAGCACAGGTGCCTGCTGGATGCCCTCTTCTGACAGATTATTTTCTTCTGGAAGACCATTCGCTTCCGACTGGTATAGCGACAGCAATTCATTATCAAGCTGTACCAGTGCCTGTTCATCCACCAGAATATGATGCAGACAGATAATCAGGGCACTTCCCTGCTGTGCATCCGTCACCAGTAACAGGCGGTACAAGGGTTGTCCAATGAGCTGGAACGGTGTCTGCATCATACCGGCGGCTCGCTGCTGTAACTGCTGCTGCCACTCTCGTTTATTCTGTACTTCAATAATTTCATGTGGGCAGTCCGGTGACTGCTCACTGTAATATTGCCGGGGCGTGGTTCCCTCCATCCGCAGACGCAGATTGAGTGATGGATAGCGACGGAACAACAGGTTTACGCTTTTCTGTATCCGTCCAACCTCCACATTATTTTCAGCCACATTACCGTCATTCTCCTTGCCAGCAAACGTTTTTATACTGGCAAAAGTTTTGATACTGGTGATGTGGTAACGACAGCTATCAGGATACAGTTGGTCAAGGAACCACATCCGTTGTTGAGCAAAGCTCAATGGTGCATCGTGGATCACAGACAGATTTAATGGGCCCGTACTGGCCGTTGAATCCACTCTCTCTGCCAACCGCATTGGCGTTCGGCAGATAAAAACATCGCTGACTTTGAAATGCAGCCGGAATTGGCTGGCAAGTATTGCGACCATTTTAGCCGCTAATAGAGAGTGTCCACCCGCGGCAAAAAATGAGGTATTACGGCCAATCGCCTGATGCCCCAATAAGGTCTGCCAGACCTGGATAATCGCTTGTTCTGTTTCATTTCGGGCTGGTTCAACAATGGCTTCGCCCGTCTGCCGCATCGGTGTGGGGAAGCGTTTTCTATCCACTTTATTATTCGGCAATCGAGGAAATTCGTGCAGGAAGACATAGCAGGAAGGGCGCATAAATTCCGGCAGAGATCCCCCCAGATGTGACTCAATCTGTGATTGATCAAGTGCGATATCAGGTTGGGTAAGTATATAGGCAACGATAGCGCTGGCATTCAGGTAATCTTCCCGCACCATCGCCACCGCATCAGAAATAGCTGGATGCTGACGCAAAGCGCTTTCGATTTCTCCCAGTTCCACACGATAACCACGGATTTTTATTTGTTGGTCAATACGTCCCAGATAGTCAATGTTGCCGTCTGCCCGATAACGAGCCAGATCGCCGGTACGATAAAGGCGGGCATCAGGCAGGGAGCTGAACGGATCGGGGATAAAACTGCGTTCAGTCAGTTCTGGTCGGTGCAGGTAGCCTGTAGCGACCCCAACACCGCCAATGCAAAGTTCACCCGCGACACCAATCGGTAATGGTGCGCCATACTCATCTAAGATCCAGACCTGTGAGTTGGGGATCGGGCGGCCAATGTGAACACGGTCATCGTCCATCGTCAACTCAGCATTGGTTGTACCTACCGTTGCTTCTGTCGGGCCATAGGAGTTAATAAAGCGGCGGTTTTTGGCCCACTTATGCAGCAGATCCACACCACAGGCTTCCCCGGCTACTAACAGTACCTGCAAATCAGGTAACTCAGCTTCAGGCAGTGCAGCCAGCGCCGAAGCAGGCAATGTGACATGAGTAACACGTCGCGTAATAAGCTGTTCCAGCAAATCCGGGCCAGGCATGATGGCAAGACGGGGAGCCATTAATAATGTGCTGCCAGTACAGAACGCCATCAGAATTTCCCAGATCGAAGTATCAAAACTGAAAGAGGCGAACTGGAGGATTCGGCTGTTCGGTGGTACAGCCAGAAATTCAACTTCTGTTTCTGCCAGATTGCACACACTGCGGTGTCGGATGGGCACACCTTTCGGTTTACCACTGGAGCCTGAGGTATAGATGATATAGGCCGTATTTTCTGCCCGGACATCTACCCGTGGATTTTCCACACTGAATGCTGACAGTTGAGGCATCAAGGTTTCAAGGGAGAATAAAGGAAGGTTGCAATCCTGATAACGTGCCATAAATTGATCTTGTGTCACCAGCAGATGCAAGCCAGCATTTTCAATGACATAACGACTGCGATCCAGCGGATAATCAGGATCAATCGGTACATAAACTCCACCGGCTTTCAGGATAGCCAGAAAACAGATCACCAGTTCCAATGATCGTTCGACACTTAATCCGACGCAAACTTCTGGCCCTACCCCTTGTTGGATCAGAAAATAAGCCAGTTGGTTGGCACACTGATCCAATTCAGCATAAGTCAGCGATTGCTGACCGAATTCAACCGCAATGGCGTCTGGTACACGCTGCACCTGACGCTCGATAAGCTGGTGAATGCCGGCATTATCGCTGAATGGTTGTTCAGTCCGGTTCCACTCAGCCAGTTGTTGTTGCTGTGCAGGACTGAGCAAAGAAACCCGCCCGATGGCCTGTTGCGGTTGCTCGATCAATTGCGGCAGAAAATGGCAGAAGTTTTCCGCCATGCGGGAAATCGTCTCTGGCAGAAAACGATCACTGGCATACTCAAATATTCCCTGTAATTCCCCTTCTTCACACCACATCTCCAGTGTCAGCTCATATTTGGCGATTTGCATATCCCACTGGCGTAATGGAGAAAGCTGCATAGCCCCCATGCGTTTACCGGTGAGCGGTATATTCTGGTAGGTAAACAGAGTCTGGAACAGTGGAGAAAGCCCCGGTTGATGATTATCTTCCCCATTGTTTTGTAATAAATTGCTTTTTAGCAGAGGTAGTAATTGACTAAACGGCATATCCTGATGCGCAACGGCATCAATAAAGGTGGATTTAACTTGAGCCAGCAGTTGTTCAAATGATTGGCGGGTATCAACCTGATTACGCATCACCAATACGTTGAATAACAGACCAACCGGCTGTTGCTCCTCACTGTAGTGACGGTTGGAAACGGGTGTTCCCAACAGAATGTCGCTCTGACGTGAATAGCGCGCCAGAAATGCAATAAATCCGGCCTGTAAGATCAGGTAAGGTGTGACACCATACTGATAGGCTAATGTATCAATCTGCTCACGGAATGCAGTGGGCAGGCTAAATGGCAAACGCCCTCCCTGATAACTGCGTATGGCAGGTGTCGGAAAGTCATAAGGTAATTGGATCAGTGGGAGTGTTCCTGCCAACTGACGCTGCCAGTATTGACGGGCCGCTATGCCCGCAGCCCCATTGATCCGTTGATACTGGAGACGTGCATGTTCCCGTTGACCATAACGAGCGGGCCGGATCTCAAGTGTTTTCCCTGCTTGCAGCAGGCTGTAATTTTCCAATAATTCATCCCACAGCCGTTTCACTGATTCGTCATCCACAATTAAGTGGTGGAAGGCCAGTACAATCAGATGACTATGTGGCCGGAGTGTCAGCCCTGTCATACGTAGCAAGGGTGGCTCGGTTAATTCAAATGGTAAGGTCGCAAATTGGCTGATAATGTTTTCTGCCTGCGCTTGAGCCTGTGGGCCATACTGGCTCAGATCCTGCCAGATTACCTTTGCAGTAACCGGACTGGCAGAAAGATGCTCTGCTACCTGCGCAATGATATCCCCTTTTTGCATCAGAAAACGGGTTCTCAATACGTCATAACGGGCGATCAAAGCGTCAAGGGATTGTTGTAACCGCTGATGATACAGTGCTCCCTGCCACTGGACAACATAGGCCATGTTGTAAATCGGACTGGAAGAAGCGGTTTGTTGGATCAGGTAAATACCCTGCTGTTCATAGCTGGCAGTATGCGGGGTTACTGTTATCTCCTCCGCTATTCCCTCTGACAGCTCATCAACACGCAATATCGCTGCACACTGGGCAAGCGTGGGGTGCTGGAACAGTTCACCAAAACGCAAACTCAGCCCCATTTTTTCCCGCACTTGTGCAATCATGCGAATTGCTTGTAGGGAATCCCCTCCCAGTGCAAAAAAACTATCGTCACGTCCGACTTGTTTGATATGCAACAGCGATTGCCAGATAGCGGCCAGTTTTGTTTCCCGTTCCCCCTGTGGGATAACAATATCCTGTCGGTTTTGGTATGTCTGGCGGATAGCCGGTGCTTGCAGTGCTTTACGGTCAATTTTGCCATTGGATAACAGCGGAAACAGTGACAAGAACTGATAATCAGCAGGGCGCATAGTGGCTGCCAGATTGGGAGCCAGATAGGCATCTAACGTTTCTGCCGTTACTGTCATTTCCGGTGCCAGACGGATAAATGCCACCAGTCGCACACTATGTGACGGTTTCTGTGACTGTTCAAACGCCTGTACAATCGCTTGTTGTACCGCTGGATGTTGTTCAAGCAGGCTCTCTATCTCTGCCGTTTCAAGGCGCTGACCATTGATTTTGATCTGAAAGTCATTACGGCCAAGCAGGATCAAATTCCCCTGCTCATCAATACGTCCCAAATCACCTGTCCGGTAAACCGGCTGACCAGCCAATTTCCCTTTTTCCGGTGTGATAAAACGTAAGTTATTTTCAGACTCGGCTGACAAGTAACCCGCACTCATAAAGGGAGTGCTAATCCACACTTCCCCTTCGGTTCCAACCGGAACTGTTTCGCCTTGCTCATCAACAACGACAATAGTGGTATCGTCTATCGGTTTACCGGCAGGGATCAATGCACGTTGGACATCTTTCTCTGTGACACGATAGTAAACTCTCGCCAGTGTAGTTTCTGTCGTCCCATACAGGTTGATTAATTGGGTTTGTCGCAACTGACGCTGGTAAAACAGCTCTACCAGTGATCCTTTCAGCATTTCACCCGACAGAACGGCATATCTCAAAGATTGCAGGTCGTTACTGGATTGTGGACACTCCAGCAAAACCTGAAACAAAGAGGGAATAAGGTGAGTAATACTGATCCTCTGTTCGCGTATCCAACTCAGCAGTTCCTGCGGCGAATAACGGATATCGTGGGCAGGAGGAATACACAATGTTGCCCCGTTGAGCAAAGGTAACAACATATCACGCAGGAAGGGATCGAACATCTGGTTTATCAATTGGCTGACT
This sequence comes from Xenorhabdus sp. SGI246, assembly GCF_040838225.1. Taxonomy (NCBI): domain Bacteria; kingdom Pseudomonadati; phylum Pseudomonadota; class Gammaproteobacteria; order Enterobacterales; family Morganellaceae; genus Xenorhabdus; species Xenorhabdus sp. SGI246. The sequence continues at coordinate 35,439 of NZ_JBFPEZ010000005.1, read as the reverse complement.
TTGTCTGCGGGCGTCAGATTCAGTTCACGGCTTTCCCAACGGATAAAATGCAATAAACTGTCTTCGCGCCCTAATATGGCTTTAGGTTGCCCGGTAGAACCCGATGTAAAGTAAACGTAGGCGGGTTTGTGATGATGGATGCCACTGTTGTTATGTGTGCTGACAGTGTTACCGGCAGATGGTGAGCGCTCCGGCTCTCCCGCGAATAACGAAGGAATTGAATGAATTTCCTGCACTTCATCAGCCAGCACCAGCGAATAATCTTCTGACAGATGCTCCAGCAGGGGCAACCATTGACGGCAAGTGATAATAGTTGCACCACGGAATTGTGCCAGTAGTGTGGCAAGGCGTTGCTCCGGTAACTTAGGGGATAATGGAACAAACACTTTGCCGGCTTTCATGATGGCTAATGCTGCCGTTATCAGAGAAATACTCTCTTCCATCAACGTCATGACGTACTGACTTTCAGCCTGATGATGCAACATATGACTAAGTCCAGTAACACGCCCTGACAAGGTACGATAGGTCAAGCTTTCGTTTCCCTGTGTCACCGCAATATTTTCCGGGAAACGTACAACGATTTGCTCAAATCTGGTTGAAATCACCATTAGCCATCTTCCTTCAATAAAACACGATTACATGACAAAACAGCTTTGATACGTGACAAAACAGCCCCAGGCGCCATGCCAGAAAAGGCATATTCCCCAAATCCATTCTTTCAACACTTATTTCTGCGATTTCCTGCAAACGCTAAATTTGGAGCGTTACTCCCTCAAAATGCTCTCTTTTAAAACAAAAGGATCTGCATCTTTCAGGAAAGGGAAGCGTTCTCTGACATCCCTTACATGAGCAAGAGAGATAGTCATGGTGTTTACTGCCTCGTTATCCCGCTCGTGCAGTAGGATTTCACCCAACGGATCGATCAACATGGAATCACCTGCATAGTCGAGTTGATTACCATCCTGCCCCACACGATTGACCCCGATGACATAGCTCTGGTTTTCAATTGCACGTGCCTGCAACAGAGTGCACCAGTGCAGGGAGCGTCTGGCAGGCCAGCTAGCGATATAAAGCGCTGCATCGTAGTGACCATTGATATTGCGTGACCAAATCGGGAAGCGCAGGTCATAACAAATAAAAGTGGCTATTTTCCAACCGTTGAAATCCACAATCAGCGGGGCATTACCTGCGGTGTATTCATGATCTTCCTGAGCGAAAGAGAAGAGGTGTTTTTTGTCATAGTGGGTGATGGAGCCATCTGCATTAACCCACAACAGACGGTTATAGAACTGCTGGTTTTCAGTGATAATCATGCTGCCAACAATCGCACACCCCTTCGCGGCGGCCTGCTTTTTCATCCACTGAATACTGGGGCCATCCATCGTTTCAGCAATGGCTTGTGGCTTCATACTGAACCCTGTCGTGAACATCTCCGGCAAAATGATCAGATCACTATCAGTCACTTGTGCGATGTGGCGTTCGATATATTCACGGTTTTTTGTTGCATTTTCCCAAACCAAATCGGTTTGAATCATCGTTACTTTAAGATTCTGAGCAATCATTGCAAACTCCGTTTCAATATATGTTTTGTTATTTATTTTTTATCAACATTCATTACAGGTCAGCATCAAACAGGTTTTCCAGATAACCACTCTGGGCTGACATTTTGCGGATTTCTCCCTTTTCTCCCTGCTGTTGAGGAGGAGGAATGAAGTCGGATGCAATTAAGTAGTTGAAATAACGGAAAAGCAGTGTTTTATCTGATGGTGGGCATTGAATGCCGCTGCCACTGAGTAAATCCATTGTCATCGCTGTGGCATACTTGGCTTTTTCGTTCATTTCTATGCCATTATGAGCGAGTGCCAATATGTCAGTAAAAACTGAACGGTAAGGTTTCCCATTGAGATACAAACAGTTTTGTGCCAATGCTTCCATGTAGTCATCGTTGTCAACGGTCTGGATGCGATAACCGAATTCCCGCAGGAAGAAAACAATATCGTTGAAAGTGATCGGGTTGGGAGCCGTCAGGTGGAGGGTTTTTCCATTAAATTTTTCGATATCTAAAATGGCATACAATGATGCTTTCGCGACATAATCCACCGGAGAAATATCAAAATCTTCCTGTGAATTGAACGTGAGCCCCGTCTCTACTAAGGCCCTGAGCATTTCATAATAAATGCCTTTGACTTTAGTTTGCCGCAAGGGGTAACTGCCATCGGTACTATCGCCCCAAATGTTGCCCGGACGCACAATGACCCACTTAAGGCCTTTTTCTCCCGCACGATGGACAGCTTGTTCCGATTCAAATTTGGTACGTTCATAATCCATGTCATCAAATCTCTGTCCTACATCAAGATCCGTTTCATGCAGAATAAAACCGTCACGATATAGATGTTCTCCCACTACGCTAAAGCTGGAGGTATAAAGCATTGGTATATTGCCCTGTAGGCAGAATTCAACGATATTTCGTGTTCCCGACACATTAACAGGTGCAAGCCGGCCATAAGATGCCACTAAACTGGTCCAGGCAGCACAATGAATGACTTTGTCAATTTTGCCGGTTAACGCTGAGTAAAGCTCTGCTGTCAGCCCAAGATCTGTTTTCGTAATATCACCCAATACAGGAATAACACGGTGAAGTTGGTCTCGGCTCCGTTTTTCCTGATCGTAGGTGAACAAAAAATCTTCCAAACGCGCCAGTGCCTGTGAATTATTTTCAGCTCTTATCAGGCAATATACACTGGCATCAGTTGTAGTCAGTATTTCAAGTAAGACCCTGCCCCCCATGACACCTGTTGCGCCAGTAATTAAGATGTGTTTGGTCTCTTTTTTGGTATGGTTTTTGGTATGGTTGAGCATGTTTATCCCCTACATCTAATGATTAAATGTGTTACTTGCTGTTTTTTCATACCTGTCTCAGGTAGCAGCTTTACTGGCTGCCCCTGAGATTTATGGGTATACGCTCTTATCTCTTCTTATCTCTCATATAGTGCCAACACGCATTCCACCATCCAGTGAGATCACTGAGGTATTGAGATAATTGGTTTTACAACTCGCCAAAAATCCCACAACTTCAGCCACATCATCTGACGTTCCCCAACGCCCGACAGGCACAATTGAACGCACAATCTTATCTTCTGCCGCAGATTCCATCGGGCCAGAACTGACGAACTGCTCCAGCATGTCAGTTTTGCAAATCCCCGGAGCAACGGCGGTGACACTGATATTCAACGGTCCCAGTTCACGCCCCCAGGATTCTGTCGCAGAAATTAATCCCGCTTTTGATGCACCATAAGCAGCACTTCCCGCTGCTCCCCAAAGGCCAGCAACGGAAGCAATATTGATAATGCGCCCATATTTTTGCTGCGCCATATGGCGAACAAAAATCGTTGTGCAGTTGAAAGCACCGACCAAATTGACATCGATCACTTTAGCGGACTCCGGCAACCCTCTGCCCGACAGGCAGAAAGCCCGGTGGATAATGCCTGCATTGTTCACCAGAACGGTGATCGTCTTGCCTAATGTTTCCGTGATCTGTTGCTCCGCCCGTTCGACGGAGGCAACATCAGTCACATCCATTTCAAAAATTGCCAGGGATTCAGGGTGCCCAAGGCGCTCCTTCAGGAGCGCCAGTTTTTGTATGCTGATATCCGTTGCAGCCACCAGATAACCAATATCTAACAGTGTCTTGGTGATCGCAGTGCCGAACCCCCCTGCCGCACCGGTTACAACAGCAATTTGCCGACTCATCCAGCCAGCCCTTCTTTAAATGTGATATCAATCACCTTGCGGGCATTTTCCATGGCATCGAAGATCCGCTCTTCGAAGAAACGTACATCATCCTGTGACATCAACAGGTTGGGATACATGCGGGACAATGGAGAGAACTGAATGCCATAGCGTTTGGAAATTTCACGAATAATGATGTCGCAGAATTTAACCTTATCACTGTAGCCTTCAGAAGAGGTGACAGGCGTATCTTGAGAATGATAAACCAATGCGGTCGGCATTCCCTGTACCACCAGTGGCAAGTCAACAGCTTCTGCGGCTTTCACAAAGACATTGGAAATCTGGCGCATAACGTCACCCATACGCTCATAACAGCCGGGATCTTCCTCAATCAGCCTGAAAGTTGTCTGGATAGCAGCCAGCCCAAGCGGATAACCATTGAAAGTCCCCGCGTGGATGACTTTCCCACGGGTGTACAGATTCATAATGTCACGGCGACCAGCAATAGCGGAGATTGGCATAGCACCACCGCCCAATGCTTTACCGAAAGTGGCCAGATGAGGGGTTACACCCAATATTTTCTGTGCACCTCCCAACCCCAAACGAACACCAGTGATGATTTCGTCAAAAATCAGCACAATATTATATTTCTCACACAGTGCTTTGGTTTTTTCCAGATAGCCTTCAACAGGGAAAATACCCCCACCGTTAATGCAAATCGGCTCCATCAGAACAGCCGCGATTTCATTGTGGTAGCGCTCTACAGTAGCAGTTAATATATCAATGTCATTCCACGGCAGCATGAAAGACTGATCGGGAATGATTTTAGGATCGCGTCCTAATGTATCTAACAAGTCACCTTTGAACTGTTCTGGCACCGGGTAAGTCAGATCCTGCTTCTTGCGCCAGCCCATAATGTTGTCAGCATTGCCATGATAGTGACCGTGGAAACGAATAAAACGGTTTTTGCCAGTAAAAGCACGGGCAAGGCGCAACGCATTTTGTACCGCTTCTGTTCCGCTCAGGCAAAAACGGACCATTTCGGCACAAGGGATATGTTTGACCATCGTTTCACAAACACCGACTTCCAAATCACAGGTGTCAACGGAAGTCACTTTATTCATGTATTCGATCAACGAACTGTTGTAAGCCTCATTGTGATGCCCAACCAGTAATGCCCCAAATTTGCAGAACATATCCAGATGTTCATTTCCATCCAGATCCCACACACGGGATCTTTCCCCACGGTTAAACGGGATCACCAACGGACGCTCAGGATCACCAAAGTTATAGTGTGATCCGCCAGGCATCAGATCCCAGCATCTTTTATAAAAGCCTTTTGAATTGTCCAGACATAATTTTGTTGAAGCATCCATAGATTCTTTACTCCTCACCTTTGATTCTTGCTCATATTTTTGGTCGGATTGTTCGTGATCGGATTGTTTTTGATCAGACAGTTCGTGATTAAGCAACATATGCCGTTTCACTTGTTCAGGTACAACAACATTGAGTAATTCGAGTAATGCTATACGGGCCAGATAGGCCGCCCCATTCATCAACAACTTGGCAATCTTACTGACATGTCTGTTTTCAACCGCTTCAAATGGCGTGCCTTTCAACCATTCGTTCATGGCACCCATAGCCGCACCGCACCAGATTTGGTAATCCATATTGCGTACAGAATCACCGCTAATTGCCCAACGGGACGATTGACCGAGATACCACTGGAAGACCAGCGCCATTTTTTTCTTCGGCTGTTTTTCTGCTTTGGCAATGGTGTCGGGTTGATTGATAGTATGGAAATAGTGGATAGTTTCCTGCCAGATGTCTGACAGTGGCTTATGAAATACCTGTTTTTCCAGCAGGGTCATTTCTTGTTCAGGTATGTCATCCAGACTGTCATATTGTTTATATAGGTTATACAGTTTCTGCGCCCGCACCGCGTACATACTACCCTGTTTCAACACCTGTACTTTGGCACCTAGCTCAAACATATCCGCTGATGGTGCAGTGGTAACATCATTGATACGGGCTTGTGCCAGCATTTTTTTCACAGCATCAGATGTTCCCGCTTCCACACAGCTCTGGTTGATTGAACCAGTGACAACATAAGCGGCTCCCAGTGCAAAAGCCGCCAGAATGGCATGAGGTGTTCCCAAACCACCCGCAGCGCCAATCCGTACCGGGTAACGATTATGGGTTCCGTTTTGAGTTTCATCTGCGACTTCATTCTGTAGCTGTACTTCATCCCGTAGCTGTACAATGGAACGGAAAATACAGGACAGTACCCCCTGATCGGTATGCCCGCCGGAATCGCCTTCTACGGTAATGTCATCTGCCATTGAAACCTGTCGTGCCAGCTTGATCTGTTCCGGGGTGATCAGCCCGTCTGTCAGTAATTTTTGCAGTATGTTTTCGGGAGCCGGATGCAGGAAGTGCTGTGCTACTTCCCGACGGGAAACTTTGGCAATCAGGCGATGGTGACGCAGAATTGTGCCATCAGGCTGTTGGGCCAGACCACTGACACGGTAATAGACCAGCGCCGGACTGAGATTGATATAGGCCGATGCTTCAATTATCCGCACCTGATTTTCTATACACAGACGCACACAAGCCATTTCCCATTCAGGATTGCCGGGGTTATGCAGCAAATTGACGCCGAAGGGACCTCCCGGCAATGCCTGCCGGATACGTACAATTGCTTCTGCGATCCGCTGAATACGCAAGCCACCGGAACCAAAGATCCCTAAAATGCGCTGTTTGCCTAATGCAATAACCATCTCTTCAGAGTGGATACCATTAGCCATCGCACCGGCATAATAGGCGTAATCCACACCATAATCCGCCATGAAGCCGGCATCTCCTAAACTGCTTGCCGTTATTGCCGGCAGGCTACCCAGAACGGAAACCTGTTCTGTTACCGGCTCATCTGTCGGTAACAGGGAAACGGATGTGCCGGATTTTATAACCCGCAGTTCAGCCGCCAAATCTTGCAAACGGGAAAGGCTTTCCATCAACAGACGTGCCTTTGGTTGGCGACCCGATAAATTGACCGATAAGTGCTGATTCATTTTGTGGTGTCCTGTTCCAGTTCTGCTACACCTGCTCCGGTCATTTGCTGTGACTGACGGCGGACATACCGCACGCCCATGTTGTCACTTATTCCCACCACACTGCCGCGGTACAACGTTTCTGCAATGAAAAACAGGGTGACAGATTCCAGTTTGTCGTTTATGTCCGTATAGCGGGCTTCAATGGATTTACAAGTCAACCGGTATTGCAGCACATTTCGCTCACATTGCACTTCACCACGGAATTTGGCATTGGTTGTATAATCGGTCAGCGTTTGCACTTCCAGATCAGGCAGGGAATTTAATCCAAGATAGAATAGGTAGAACTTCATCAGTTGTTCCGAACCTTCCACCAACAGTGTTCCCGGCATAACAGGATCATTTTTGAAATGCGCCTTAAACGCCCAGTGTTCAGGATCGATATCAAACTCACCCACTATCTGCCCCAGACCAAACATTCCCCCCATTGTGTCAACGCTGAGGATCCTGCTTAACATACGGGTATCAGGTGTACACAGGTTTTCGCCGTAGATACGACCATATTGGGAACCGAAACAGGCCGCCAGATCACCATTCATCACGTAGGTGATGTCCTGCTCGGCGAATGTTGTCCGGTCACAATGCAGCAATTCCTTATGTAAGAATTCGGCGTATGACGGCTCATGTTGTGATTGTCTGTTTTTTGATAACAGCGTGAACGGTTTTGCCGCTCCGCCTGGTTTGGCTCTGGTAAGATTAAGATAGGCGTTGGTATCAAATTCCCCCGCTTTCTCAATTTCTTTACGGCTGAAGAAACCGGAAGCCGCTACCAGTTTGAATACCAGACGTTCTCCCACATAGCAGAAGTACTCATAGTTCGCCAGAAAACGGCCACCTATCCGTATAACTGAGGTGATATTGACACGTCCGCGCAATACTTCGCCTGCCTTTGGCATTTCGCTGTAAATTGTCGTGCTGCAATCCACTGCCCGGTAACAAAGCTGTCCTTTGAACATCATGTCACAGCCTATAACTGTAAACGCCACGATCATCGCATGAGATGACTCCAGTGCGACAAAGGAAGGAACACGACCATTCACGACATACCATGCCTCTTCAGGAATATCGTATTCCCATTCAATGTAGCAGGGTTCCAGTTTGTCTTTTACAGCAGAAAGCGCCGTAATGCGGGAAACAAACATAAACGGTGGCGATGGCATACGGGTACGTATCGGATAGCTGTCCACTTCTGCATAATCAGCTCCCAGAACCTTCTCCACGCTGCCATCCGTTAATTCCAGTAATTGTTGTTCGTCAAAAATGACGGGCAAAGTTGTCTCTGATTTTTTCGGCATAACCGATTTGGGTATAACCTTTGTAACAGCAGGTTCAGTAACGGTCATGGGTTGCAAATTGATTGACAGTGTGCCCGGCATGTCTGCCAAATGTTGTTTTATCAATTGATAAAATGTCTGTTCCAATTGCAGATAACGCAGTTGGGTATTGGCATTGCGGATGAAATGGTTAACTTCCATCGACAGTGGCATTTTCTGAATTGTTTCTGCCTTGTTTAGGTCTGCCTTATTTGACTCGTTTGACGGTACAGCCGCCATAGCCAACGCTGCGAAACGATCCACGGTTTGAGCGTTAAGAATGAATTCCTCTACTGTTTTTTCTCTCGCAGTATAGACTGTCACTTTCAGACCAGGCTGATCTGACGTCGATAACCTGGTTGGACGAGCACGTTTTCCACTCTGGGGTTCACTTAAAATCACATGGTTGTAGGAGCGGTCGATACCCAAATGACTGATTGCCGCACGACGAGGCGCTTTGACTGGCGCCGGCCACGCCTGAGTTTGTACTGGTAAGTGGAATTTTCCCTCTGCATAATGTGCCAACTCCTGCCGATGAGGGTAATCCGGCAATACCGGTAAGTAGCGTTGTGTCAGTTGCAGGGCCGATTTAATAATGCCTAACAGGCCAGCAGATGCAGACAGATGTCCGTAATTGGCTTTCAGAGTACCGATAGCCGCCGTTGGTTGCCCGTCTGTCACACCATAGACCCGACCCAACGCAGACAATTCAGCCGCAATCTCTCCAGATTTGCCACCCGCATACAACTCAATATAACCGACTTGATCTGCACTACAACCAGCGGCGGTCAGGCTTGATTGCGCGGCTGCCACAATGGCGTCTTCATTGACGGTGAAATCAAGGGAATGATCAGGCAAATAGCAAGTACCAATCCCATCCAACACGGCATAAGTCGGTGTATTGTCATTAATGGCATCCTGTTCGCGTTTGAGAACAATGACTCCGCCACCATCCCCGACTATCTGATTTCCGTGCTCAGATTGATGATCCCACAACACATTTTCCAGAGAGCCGCCGAAGCTGCTACAGGCAACCATCACCGCATCCACATGTTGTCTGCTCAGCATAAACTGAGCTAATTCCAGTGCCTTAAACGGAGAATTTTCTTCACCATAGAGCGTAAATGCCGGGCCATTCAGTTTCAAATGTGCCGCCAGACGGCTTGCCACAATATTACCAATTCCCCCGGTAATACCTTCGGGATAAGGTTTCGGAAACAGGCTATCTTTTACAATCTCCTGCAACGCGAGGGTATCCTCTGCCGACAATTGAATACCATGACGACTCAAGCTTTGTTTCAATTGCCAGCTAATTTCATTGCGCACCTGATAACGCAAACAGCTATAATCGATTCCTCCCGCCACAATTACGGCAATATTGCGCTTATTGCCATCCAATTGATAACCGGCATCTAGAAATGCACGTTCCGCGATAGGCAACAGGAACAGGTGACAACTTAAATGTGCTCCAACAACATTCGGTGGTAATTTGAATTTCTTACAGTCAAATTCAAATGTTTCGATATAGGAGCCTAAAGGTGGCTGACTCACTCCACGCATTGCCAACACGTCAGCGCGTTTTTCCATGCCAATCCAACGGGTTTTCGGCAATGGATAGAAGTGCTGCGTGCCTTGCTGTAAGGCCTGATCCAGCGTTTGATTATCCTCAGTTTTCGCCATATGTACGCCAATTCCGACAATGGCCAGTGGATCAATTTCCTGCGTTTTTTCTGACTGAAATGGTATACAGGCCGCTCGTCGTTCAGGGGTATCTTCACTGACGACCATATGCCCGTTGACACCACCGAAACCAAAGGCATTAATACCCGCACGTTTAGGTCGCTGACTTTCAGGCCAGGGTCTGGCTTTCCGCACAATATGATCGATATTGAGCTTCCCTTTGGGTGTTGAAACCAGTTGATTGACCCGTGGCGTGGCAGGGATCAGATTATGCTGCATAGCTAACAAGACTTTCAGCAGACTGCCCATACCTGAAGCAGTGAGCATATGACCGTTGATAGCTTTATTAGCACCAATTAATGGAATTTTTCCCTGTCCATCAAGATCATGTTCACCAAAAAAAGTTTCGATAGTCGATAGCTCGATTTGATCCCCAATATTAGTGCCAGTTGCATGGCATTCAATGTAATCGATGTTCCGCGAACTGTTCCGATAGGCGCGTTCTAATGCAATGTTCTGTCCTTGCTGATCGGGTACTAACAAATGCTTAGTACCTGCATCGTTGGACAAACCAATAGATTCAACTATGCCATAGATTTTATCGTTATCACGGACAGCATCGGCGTAACGCTTGATAGCAACAATGCCAACACCTTCCCCGGCTTTTACACCTTTGGATGCTTTATCAAAAGGAATAGACTCACCCTTTTCAGGGAAAACCTGCAAAATATTAAATCCGTGGTCGATATAGATATGATCTACATGGCAAATTGACCCAACCAGCATCATATCTGCCTTGTGGCTGAGAAGATAATCAGCACCCAGTTTGATGGCATACAACGCTGACGCACATGCAGCATCAAGGCAATAACGGGGACCTGCCAGTCCAAGTGCCAATGCAGCAATTGTGGCATTGTATCCGCCGGTTATTAAATTCTGATCAGAATGATTAGCCTGTGGCCAGAATTGATTAAATTGAAAATCCGGTCGCCCAATTAATTTTTGAATATAGGGTTGTAATATTTTGTGATAAAACGGACTCATTAGTTTTTTAGTTGAATGAGTCGGCATACCGATACTACCGAGAATTAATCCCGTTTTTTGCAATACATGTTTATGCTGACGATAGCCACTGTCGTTTAATGCCTGATCTGCCGCATAGATTGTCCATTTAAATAGATCATCCAGTGTATTTAATTCTTCTTCCGGCAAGTTATATCCTTTGCCCTCAAAATGAAAATCACGGACGTGCCCATTATTGACATAATTAATCGTGTCAGGTGTACCGGCAACCGGAGAATAATAACAAGCCGGATCAACCCCCAATTCCAGAGCCGATAAAGGTGTGGAACAATCCTTTTCGTGTAACAGGTTATCCCAATATTTTTCAGGGGTATCTGCTCCGGGAAATAAACACCCGACCCCAACAATTGCAACATGTTCCATAAAGGAGAGACTCCTTAATATGATAGCGTTCCCCTGAGCGAATATTTTCACTCAGGTATATTAGCAACCTGACTTTTATTATTTATAACTCATGATTATTTTTCGTTATTCAGCATAATTTTTTCACTATTTAATTTCTTCATTATTTAATGACTCCATTATTTAATGGAGTCATTCTTTTATAATTTTTACACTTTCATTTTTCAAATTTCAGCATTATTGCTTACATTCCGTCGTTGATTAGGTATCGTTTTTTTCGGAGCCATATAAGTTTTCCCTCCAATGGTAATTTGACGCGAGCGGGGATCACTAAACTCACGTACAAAACGTTTTGTTCCTTCGTCAAGGGGAATAATCACCATGTTCTGAGCCTCATAAGCCCGTTTGAGAACATCACTGACCATACCACCATCCCACGGCCCCCAATTCACTGAACGGATTATCTGGCTGTTTTTGCCACCGAAAGGCAGATAAGCAAATTTATTCAGCGTCTCGTTTGCCAGTGAATAATCGGTTTGCCCCGCGTTACCAAAGAAGCCGGAAACTGATGAAAACAGCATAATATGACGCAGAGATGTGCAATCCAGACCACGACATATGTTTTCAAGCCCTTTGACTTTGGCATGAAAGACCGAATGTAAATCCGCCAGCGTTTTCTTTTCGATCCGCTTATCCGCCAGATTTCCGGCACCGTGAATTAAGCCTGTTATCGGCCCAAACTGCTGCCGGGATTGTTCCAATGCCCTCTTCACCTGTTCCTGAACAGTGATATCGCAATGCAGATATATAACCCGCGCCCCCGCTTGCCTGATCGCTTGTAATGTGGCGTTGATTTCGTCGATATGGATCAGGCGGTTTAACATGCTATTAACCTTAACCGGTGTCGGCTGAATCCCTTGTGCTTGCAGATGGGCAATAGCTGCCGTTTTGCGTTCAGCCAAAGTTGTTTTGCCTACAGACCATTCCGGCAACGGTGCAGTTATATCGGTACGTCCGAGCAGAATAAACGCCGCCTGACTCTGTTTTGCCAGTTCAATAACACAGTGTGCTGTAATACCACGGGCTCCCCCTGTCACAACCAGTACATCATGAGAGCTGACCTGCATGGCCGATGCCGCTGATAATACTTTCTCTTCCTTCAGCGCCAATGTCATGCGTTCACCATTTACACTGCGTCCAATTTCTGCCACATCAGTCCGGCTATCCTGAAGCTCTTCTATCACTATCTTGGCTACGTCGCTGTCTTTCATTCTGGCATCAATGTCTATGGTGCGGCAGAAGACATTCCCCCATTCAATATTCAGCGATTTGGTCAATCCAGTGATGCCCGCAGAAACAATCGGTAAGTATTCACGCCCGGAAGTCAGCAGTTCACCATCCCCCCGCATAATTACCATGAAGTATCCCGGCTGTTTCCCGTCACGGGTAAGGCTACTTTGCAGACGTTTTGCCAACAGGAAAGTGGTTTCAACTGAGCGATAATCCTGCTCATTGAATATATCAGCCAATGCCTTAACCCCCTGTTTCAGAGCCTGCAAATAGATAACGCCTTCAATCGTGCCATGTTGCTGTTCAATATCTGCCAGTACAGCATCCAGCACAGATTCATCACCCAGTGCAGCCTGATTTTGCTTCAGTGACAAAACGACCACTTGCTGTCCCCGCTGTTCCAATGCTTCCACGATGTTCTCTACAACCGTCTTATCTGCGACCAGGTTACCCACACTGGTTGTTCCCTCATCCACCACCAGCCAACGTTTGGAGGATGAAAAAACATCCTGCAAACAATCCGGCATTGGCAGAGGTTGTTTCACCACCGCAAAACGAGAAACGGGCGAATCTGCAAAGCGCTTTTCTTCATCTTCTTTATTTAGTGCAATATTATGATTCAGTTCAGGCTGAACCGCAGAGGACACCATCCGCTGCGATTCAGCTAGCGGCTTTTTTACGCTATAACCCCCAGATGAAGCCGTTGTCGAGGTGACAAAACCCAACGACCGCAATTTCTCGGATGCCCCTATACTGCTCTTTTCTGCAACAGCAACTTGCTCTTTTTCATGGTGTTCTACAGGTGGTTGAGCCTGTTCTGGCTCAGATCCAAGCCCCTTGTTATACAAGGCACTCACTGCTTCATCGATCATTTGTTTGAAGAAGTCACTCATCTTAGCAATAGTGCTCAACGAATCGACTTCGAAGTTTTCCATATCTTTATTTCTTGCTGTCTCACTATGAAGCCCCATGTTCGCAGAGAACGCATCAAACATCGCGCCGAAGATTTCCAGCCGCTTGATAGAGTCAATACCCAGATCTGCTTCCAGATCCATCTCTGAGCTGATCATATCCTGCGGATAACCCGTTCTTTCACTGACAATGTTGATCAATTGGCTGATGATGCTTTCTTCAGTGATCCGCTCAAGATGTTTAATCAGTTTTTCCACTTCAGGATCAAGTACTTTTGTCTGTACTTTGGCGACCGCTTTTTCCGGTTCCGGCTCAGGCTTAACAGATTCATTAGCAGATTCAGAAGAAACCATTGTTACCACGGGTGTAACCGGAACTTCCTCAGTCTTAGGTATTTCCGTCATTTCTGGCATCATTGGACGCACTGCCTCGACTTTTTCCACCATGTCTACTGGCTGTATATGAGATACAGGGGTAGAAATAGATTCAGCAGCTTTTACCGGGGCGGAATATCCGACAACCGATTGAGTCAGACGGCTAACCGAAGCCATAACTGGTGTTACCTGCCCGGACTGGAACAGGCTTTGTTGCGTCATAAAATAGCGTTCGTGATTGGTATGGTATAATTCGAGGTTTTTGTCCAACAGTTGAACGCTTTGACTCAAACTAGAGAGCATCGTTGGCAGGTTCTGGTGATCTTTGCAACTTTCCAGCAAACTGTATTGCTTCTCCAGTAACATACTCAACAACTGGATGTATTCTTTCTGATTTGTCTGAAATTGCTGGTGTAGTTGACTCATTACCTGTTGGGCCTGCAACAGTCCATTTAATGTGTCAGCATTTTGGCTTTCGCTCAATTTATTATTCTGTTCCATGGGGTTATCTCGTCTTTGAATAATTGTCAGAACGTTCTGTTGGAGAAATTCGGCTGAAACAGGTTGCTTATGTTCAACCACCTTTTCAGTCTTCTTTTCAACCTTGTTTTCAATATAACTTTCAACGGCATCTTCGACGTTATCGATGACTCCGCTTTCAACTTCATGTTCAGGGTAACTTTCAATTTCTTCTGCCAATACCGCCTTTTCTCTCTGTGGCAATGATCCCGCGATAAACCGCTCAACAACAGCATGATCACCATCACGCAAGGCATGTTGACGCCGAGCTTTATTTTTCTCGGATAAGAAAAAACCGCCGCTTAGCCTGAATGTCAGACGCTTACCTTTATCTTCTTGCACTGGCTGGATGCGGACATGCTGGTTTATATCCCACAGCCTGACACCTTCTGCCAGTAATTTGGCCTGAGCACGGGCTAACTGTAATCTCTCTTCCCCTTTATCACTGGGGTTGGTTGAAATCACGGTATGTTCCCGGTTTTTCAAAATATCAGACACTAATTTGCCTAAGACACCTTTCGGCCCGAACTCAACAAATAAGCGCCCTCCCTGCTGGTAAATTGCCTCTATGGTCTGACGGAACTTAACTGGTTTTATCAGTTGTTCTGCCAACAATTCCCGAATTACCCGTGGTGAATTGTCATAGGGTTCTGCTGTTGCGCTGGAGAATAATGTGCACTCTGGTGGCTGGAAATGGATATCAGCCAGGCACTCACGGTAAGGCTGATAAGCCGGCTGAATAAATTTCGTATGGAAGGCGGCAGACACAGGCAGAATACGGCAATGAATATTCTGTTTTTTCAATTCATCATATAACTGATTAATCTGGTCAGTTTCTCCTCCAAAGACTACCTGCTGTTCAGAATTATCATTAGCAATGACAATACCTGTATAACGTTGCAGAATTTCTTCACGTTGTGCATGGGTCAACGAAGCTGCCAGCATTGCACCAGCATCCGAATCAGGACCACAGAGCTGACTAGCTGATGCGGCAGCCCATCCTCTTGCCAGAGAAACGCGGTGGAAATCTTTCTCGGAAAGTACTCCCGCAGCCCAAAGAGCTGTGACTTCGCCATAACTATGACCCGCGACAAAATCAGGCCTGAAGCCTATATTTCTTAATATATTGAAATAACCCGCACTGATCGCTCCCAATGCAGGCTGAGCATTGATAGTGTCTGTCAGCCGTTGTTGCTGTTTTGTATATTCTTCTTCTGAAAAGGCAGGTACGGGATAAATAACAGGGGATAATTCATGACCCGACTGACTGATAGCGACATCATCCAGCGCTTCCAGAGATTGACGCATTTCAGGATAGTCATTGGCAATATCCCGCGCCATATTGACATACTGTGAACCCTGACCAGGGAACAGAGCAACAATCTTCCCATCCAGTGCGTTTCCTCTAGGCTGATAGTAAATCCCGCGAGGATGTTCCCAACCGCTGGTGCTATTTTGCTGTAATGGGTTTTGTTGTAACTGACTGACAGCGATAGAAAGTAATTCCACGGTTTGTGCGATAGATTGAGAAACGAACACAACTCTGGCCTGATGCGGCTGTAAGTTCTCGATATCTTGTTGCTCCAGATGCCGACGAATGGCATTTTCCGGTAAATCACCAGTAAAACCGGATAGAGCGGCCTCACACTGTGAAAGCAATTCTGCGGGATTTTCACCTTTAAACAACATGATCCAAGGTGATTCATTCAACCGATAACGGCCGTGTGTCTGTTTTTCATACTCTTCCAGAATAGCGTGGAAGTTAGTTCCACCAAAACCAAAAGCGCTTAATGCTGCCCGGCGTGGCGCATTGCTGAATGAACGTAGCCACGGCCTGGCTTCACTGTTGACATAGAAAGGACTGTTTTCTGACATCAACAGATCGGTAGGCCGTTTCACATTAATAGTGGGTGGCAATACCTTATGGTGTAACGCCAATGCAACTTTGATCATAGAAGCAGCGCCGGCTGCACAACGGGTATGTCCAATCTGGGATTTGATACTACCAATCGCCACTGATTTCGGGGGGATCTGAAACTCACCAAACACAGCATGCAGACTTTTAAGTTCTGTATCATCACCTGATGCTGTCCCTGTCCCGTGTGCTTCAACCAATTGAATATCACCCGGCACAATCCCCGCACAAGCATAGGCTCGTTTCAGTGCTTTTACCTGCCCTTCCATACGGGGAGCAAAAATACTTTTAGCACGGCCATCACTGGAAGCTTCGACAGATTTTATGATTGCATAGATCTTATCACCATCCAGTTCAGCATCTTCAAGACGCTTCAAAACCAACATACCCACACCATCCCCCAACATCATGCCATCAGCACTCTGATCGAAGGGGCGGGAGACATTATTTCGCGATAATGCAGGGGTTTTGCTGAAACACAGGAAAGAAAAAATGGAGTTTTCCAGATTGATACCACCTGTTAAAACCGCATCACAGCTACCAGAATGTAACTCACCAATTGCGGCTTTGATTGCAGCAAGGCTGCTGGCACAGGCAGCATCCACCATATAAGATGTGCCACCAAGGTCAAAATAGCTGGCAATTCTGCCGCAGGCAACATTACCTAAAAACCCTGGGAAGCTGTCTTCATTCCACTCAAGGTACATTCCGTGCGCACGTTCAATAATATCGCTTGCCACTTCTTCGGAAAGACCTGACTTCATCATGATTTCGCGCAGGTAAGGAGCCTGCTGACGGGCAGCCAATGAGAATGATGTATTACCGTTACCGCCTCCCCCCAAAATTACACCAATACGCTCACGATCAACTTTACTGTTTTTCTGATCCAGCAAACCGGCATCCTGCATCGCCTGCTTGGCAACATACAGAGCAAATAACTGAGCTGTACTGAGCGAATCGAGAATTGCGGGTGGAATTTTGAACTCCACAGGGTCAAAATCAATAGCAGGCACAAAGCCAGCACGATGACCATAAGTTTTATCAGCGGCTGTTGGGTCTGGATGGTAAAAGTCTTCTTTTTTCCAATATTCTTCCTTTGACATCTCAGTGATATCGATCAGCGAATCCTTTTTGCCTATGATATTTTCCCAAAACTTATATAAATTCGGTGCATCCGGGAAATGAGTTGCCATCCCAACGATCGCAATATCCCCGCTAATTTTCCTATCATGCAAAAAATACGTCTTGGACATACATTCCTCGCGTTTTGAACAAAACAGTCTCGTATCCAGCACATATTTAATGCACTGCATTGAGTGTTTTCACTGTCATTCACTGTCATCCGCTGTCAGGAACATCATTATTAACCTATTAAATATGCTTTCGAAATCTATTCGAATACACGTAAATCAAGGCAGATTAGTAAGATATGCTGACAAGAATGTTACTTATATTTTTTGGATAAAACTTTTGCTCTCCCTCTCAATAACCCGGCTAATGAACCTGCCACAGCGGATGTGGCTCCAACCACAATTTCAATAACGGTTATTTGTATTGGAGAAAGATGATCAATAGATAAAAAATGTGTCACAATAAAGATTAATGCGATGACACATGCACTAAAAGCATGAATTAAAAAATACATTGCGCTTTCATCAAGCTTATCATCTTTTTCAAAGTGTAATAAATTTGCTTTGATATCAAGGATAGTTTGTTTCTGTGTCACATAAGCTATCCATAAAGAAATAATATAGGATGTTCCTCCTGCACTAAAAGCCGCCACTGAAACGGTAATTACCTCTGTAAAATTACCACTTTCTTCTCGAAAATAACCATATGCCAGCAGGCCTGCAATTGCACCGGCAATAATTGCCCAAGGTAAAAAATAATTAAATATTATATGTGTATCACTGTCTTCTTTTCTTACCTCACCTTTTTTAATAGAAAATAGTTCCCCGTATAATTCAACAGCGTAATGCTTAAGTTTGGATACAATAAAACAACTGGAAAACACTACCAATAAAAAACTTATAATTAATGCTAACCAAATATTTAATTGTAATGAAAGTGAAGTATTCTGTAATAAAAAATAAAAGGGGAGCAGTAATATAATATAAAATATTAAGGCATAAAGGGTAATCATCCCCCATAACCGATAAGCATTTACATGCCCGCTCATCAGAACATTTGATTCTCCAACTTTATTTAACAAAACCTGATGAATATGTTTATCAGAATTAGCATTGACATTATCATAAATAATTTCAAAAGAAACTGTAATGATAGAAATTAGTGGATAGATAATAAGGTAAACACCTACTGAAGGCGGCTCTCCCCATATACCACAAAGAAAAAAGTAGATCCCACCAATAATAGCAATATCAATAAAAGCACGCACAACAGCATTGGAAAAATCAGCCATTGTCAGACTTTGTTTGAGGTTTAATACAACCATAACACTCTCCTTGTAAATCTGACTTACTATAAATAATTATCACTGATACCTTCTATCTTTCAAGTTAATGCTCTATCGGCTATTTTTATTTTTTCACTCTAATTGTAACTTGAAACCTATGAGTGTATTTATTTTTTCTATGTTATAAATTTTATAATTCTTACCACTATAAATATATGTGACTGACATTTTCCGTAATTTTCCGTAATAGCGTCTTTTGTATACATCTAATTGACTATAGTTTCAATTTAAAAAAATTGACCCTATTTAAGAAAGAATGCCAATTAATCATTTAAAAACAAATAATTAATACAACTTTACCTATATTAAAAGATTAATTATTGAGTGGTTTATAAAAAAAATAATATGCATCCTATAAATTTCAAATTGCAGTCAACAAAGCGGTAATTGAAAGATGAAAAACATAAAAGGCTCTTCAGAATGAGGAGCCTGTAAACGTTATCTTTTCAATTGTGGATTTCAGCTAACATCTTTTTTGTTACGATCCAACCATAGAGAAAGCGCCTTCAAAGAGTCAGGCGTAAATTGATCACAACGGGCAGTAATTTCTTCAGGTGACAACCAGTAAACCGCAGAAACCTCTTCTTCCTGTAACGCAAATGGCCCGTGGCTGACACAACTGAATAACCCTCCCCATGTGCGGCAGATATCTTCCTCATAATAGAAAATCCCATGTTCCGCAAAAGGAACTCCGGCAATCCCCAACTCTTCTTCGGCTTCACGACGGGCAGATTCAAGCATACTTTCCCCCATCACCACCACACCACCAGCAGTTGCATCCAATTTACCTGGGTAAAAATCTTTTGTTTCTGTACGATGCTGAACCAATATTTTCCCCATTCCATCATGTACAACAATGTAAGTTGCCCGATGCCTCAAGTTTTGGCTACGCATTTGCTGGCGAGTTGCCTGCGCGATGACTTCATTCTCTTCATTAACGATATCAACCCACTCAATATTCACTGATTTTTCTTGAGTCATCCTAAAACCTTTACTAAATAATCTATAAGCCAATTCCTGCTGTGACAGCCTCTCTATCAACTAATTTTGAAATATGTATTGGCACCTAACCGGAAAATAAATCCACTCACACAGCTATGGAGGATCGATGGCATTTTACAGACAAACAAAACCAATGCTAATGTAATAAATCTAACATTTATCCTAACGTTACTATTACTAGAGGTCATATGATAGATCTATACTATGCTCCTACACCTAACGGCTATAAAATTTCACTGTTCCTTGAGGAAACCTGTCTCCCTTATACCATTCATCCAGTCAATATCAGTGCTGGCGAACAATTTACCCCGGAATTTTTAGCTATCTCACCCAATAACAAGATCCCCGCAATTGTCGATCATCAGCCTGCTGATGGAGGAGAACCCATATCTATCTTCGAATCAGGTGCTATCTTGCTCTATTTGGCAGAAAAAACCGGGAAACTTCTGAGCCAGAACGAACGGGAACGCATTCAACAGCAACAATGGCTATTCTGGCAAGTCGCGGGATTCGGCCCGATGCTTGGGCAAAATCACCATTTCCATCGTTATGCGCCAGAAGTCATACCCTATGCGATAAACCGCTATGTGGCAGAAACTGAGCGTTTATACAAGGTACTGAATACCCAATTGGAAAAAACACCGTATCTTGGCGGCAATGAATACAGTATCGCTGATATCGCCACCTATCCGTGGGCACTGTGTTACGAACATCAAAAAATTAATTTGCAGGATTACCCCGCTGTTGAAAAATGGCTCGAAAATATCAGTCAACGGCCGGCAACAAAGGCAGCATATAAATATTGATGGAAGTTCGTTTAACAACGAAACTTTTCACTAAAACTTGATGTTGATAACAGATAACAGCATATTTCGCTGCTGTATAAGCTATCACTTGCTATAGTCAATCAATGATTATACCGATGGATTTCAAGTTGCAGCTTTGTTAGCTGCAACTTGAAAGACGTATCCATTTTTGGTTACAGGGGGTGGTTATGTATATTTTAGTTACGGGAGGAACAGGGCTAATAGGTCGCAAGCTAATCTATCAATTGCTTTCACTCTCCCACTCCATTACCATTTTGAGCCGTTCTCCACAAAAGGTTTACTCTTTATTCAGCGATAAGGTGGAATGCTGGACGACATTGAACGAACAGAGCAATCTGGACAATTTTGATGCAGTTATCAATCTTGCTGGTGAGCCTATCGCTGATAAACGCTGGACACCAGAACAAAAAAATAAACTTTGCCAGAGTCGTTGGCAATTAACTGAAAAGCTCAGCGCTTTAATTAGGGCTGGTGAGTCCCCTCCTTCTGTTTTTATTTCCGGTTCAGCCGTTGGATATTATGGTGATCAGGGGCAAGCGGTTATTTCAGAAAATGATCCTCCCCACGATGAATTCTCTCACCAGCTCTGTGAACGCTGGGAGAAACTGGCATTACAAGCTAAAAGCGAAAAGACCCGTGTATGCCTGTTACGGACAGGTATCGTCTTAGCCAGTAATGGGGGAGCACTGAAAAAAATGCTGCCTCTGTTCCGCTTGGGATTTGGAGGTGCGATAGGAAGTGGCAAACAATATATGCCGTGGATCCATATTGATGATATGGTCAACGCCATCTATTACTTGCTGGTTTCTCCAGAACTGGATGGCCCTTTCAATATGACTGCACCCTATCCTGTTCATAATGATCAGTTCAGTGTGATATTGGCAAGGCTCCTGCGTCGCCCCACTTTTATTCGTATACCTGCTTTTGTATTAAAAATCGTAATGGGAGAAGCAGCAACACTGGTTTTAGGTGGGCAACAAGCTGTGCCCAAACGATTGGAAGAAGCCGGATTCGGCTTCCGCTATTTTGAATTAGAAGAAGCCTTAAAGAGTTTATTAAAGGAAAATGCTAATCAGCATTAAACATCCGTGAGTTTCGCACCCTGCCAACGATTGAATAAATCCTCTGGCAGTTCAATATCAAACTGATCAAGTACACGGTTAACTGTCTGGTCAATAATATCCTGAATACACTCAGGGCGGTGATAAAACGCAGGAACTGGCGGCATTATCACTGCCCCTACTTCAGCAGCTTGAGTCATTAACCTTAAGTGCCCCAAATGCAATGGTGTTTCTCTGACTCCCAACACCAATTTACGCCCTTCTTTCAAGACAACATCTGCGGCACGAGTGATTAAGCCATCCGTGTAGCTATGCACAATACCCGATAATGTTTTGATAGAACAAGGTAAAATCACCATCCCTGATGTCTTAAATGATCCCGAAGAGATAGAAGCAGAGATATCACGGTTATCGTGCACAACATCGGCAAGAGCCTGAACTTCCCGCAAGGTATAGTCAGTCTCCAGTGCCAATGTCTGTCGGGCTGATTGGCTGATCACTAAATGCGTTTCAATATCTTCTACAGGCTGTAAAACTTGCAGTAATCGGATACCATAAATCGCACCACTTGCCCCTGTCAGCCCGATGATCAGTTTTTTCATGTGTCCCTCTGAGATACCAGAAATAACGCAATGATAATAGGTATATAATTATCCTTCATTATATATTTCTAAACTCTCAATCTCGCTCTGTCCACGTAATTTCATGGCATCATCCTTACGCAGATTTTCCAGATAATCGAGATATATCTGGTCAATGTCTTTTGTGACATAAATACCATCAAAAACTGAACATTCAAATCTTTCAATATCTGGATTTTCTTCACGCACCGCAGCAATCAGATCAGTGAGATCTTGGTATATCAATGCATCAGCACCAATGAGCTGGCGGATTTCATTGATTTCCCTGCCGTGAGCAATTAATTCATTAGCATTGGGCATGTCGATCCCATATACATTCGGGAAACGAACTTCAGGCGCAGCCGAAGCAAAATAGACTTTCTTAGCACCCGCTTCACGCGCCAACTCCACAATTTGTTCTGAAGTCGTACCGCGTACAATAGAATCATCTACCAGCAATACATTTTTACCGCGGAATTCCGCACGATTGGCATTCAGTTTACGCCGAACTGACTTCCGGCGCTCCTGCTGTCCAGGCATAATAAAAGTGCGTCCGACATAACGGTTTTTAACAAATCCCTGACGGTAAGGTTTATCCAGAATATGGGCAATCTCCAGCGCCACATCACAAGATGTTTCAGGAACAGGGATAACAACATCTATCTGTAACTCTTCCCATTCACGGGCAATTTTTTCACCCAGTTTCCTACCCATACGTAACCGTGCGTTATAGACAGAAATTTTGTCAATAAAGGAGTCAGGACGGGCAAAATAAACAAATTCGAACAAACAAGGTGTTAATGAAGGATTTTCTGCACACTGGCGCGTAAATAATTGGCCCTGCTCAGTAATATAAATTGCTTCGCCAGAAGCGACATCCCGCAGGAACTCAAACCCTAAAGTATCGAGTGCCACGCTTTCTGATGCCACCATATATTCACTGCGTCCATCGGCCAATGTGCGTTTCCCCAATACCAGAGGCCGGATACCGTTTGGATCGCGGAAAGCCACCAGACCATGCCCAATAATCATAGCAACACAGGCATAAGCACCACGAATTCTCCGGTGCATTGCCGCTACCGCCGCGAAGATATTATCTGGCTCTAATGGGAAATGCGGGAATTTAGTTAATTCATCAGCAAAAACATTCAGCAGGATTTCAGAATCAGAAGTGGTATTAACATGGCGACGGGCATTTTCAAACAGGATTTTTTTCAATTCATGGGCGTTTGTCAGATTGCCATTATGTGCCAATGTGATACCAAAAGGAGAATTCACATAAAAAGGTTGTGCTTCAGAAGCGCTGGAACTACCCGCTGTTGGGTAACGGACATGCCCTATTCCGATTGTCCCCTGTAAACGTAACATGTGTCGTGTTTCAAACACATCTTTGACCAAGCCATTGGCCTTACGTAAACGGAACTCATTGTTACCATCAATAGTCGCAATACCCGCTGCATCCTGTCCACGGTGTTGAAGCACCGTTAATGCATCATAAATCGACTGGTTAACCGATGTAAAACCAACGATACCAACAATACCGCACATGTAGTCTTTCCTCATCAGTCAGGCGGAGAGGATTATTTCTCCGGTAGGAAACTCGACGCATTTTGCAGGTAGTCAAAAAACCACCTGATAATTTGACTGAACTGTGGGATCAGTTGTGACTGCTGCCAGTCCGCACTTTGGGGAAGTGGTGTAAAAGAATCCGCAATAAATAGAATGGCAGAAACAATTAACACACCACGCAATGCCCCAAAACAGATCCCCAGAACCCGATCTGTGCCTGATAAGCCTGTTCGCTGAACAAGTGAACCAATGACATAGTTTACTACTGCGCCAACGATCAGTGTTGCAATGAATAAGATAGCAATCGCTACTCCATTACGCACCAACTCATCTTCAAGGCGAGTGAAATAAACCGCCAGATAAGTATAAAAGTGACTTGCAACAAAGAAAGCACATCCCCAAGTCATCAGAGAAAGTGCTTCACGAACAAAACCGCGAATCAAGCTAACCAGTGCAGAGAAACCAATAATGGCAATAATCGTATAATCAATCCAGACCATATTTTAATCCAAAATAGGCTCCCGACACTCAGGCCGGGCGCATTCTAACAGAAAACGAAAACGTTTGCGTAGCAGATTTATCACTGTACTAAAAATAATTAAGGAATCTGTCATCCCAACCTTTATCAGCTCTAAAATCAGGCTTTTGATCTTTCACGAGAGATTCCAGCTCCATATGAAAGATCAATTTTTTATGGTTTGTAATTTTTGATTTGCCCCTGCAAACCCGTTAACTCTTTCAATTCAGGTAAAATAAATGCCAAAGCCTGCCTTGAAGCGTTAGGCCCGACATAAATCCGGGTCAATTGCCCCTGTACCGGAGAAGAAGGAATGGTATAAACCTGATGCCCCGACAAACGCAGCCTGGACACTATCTCATTTACCTTATCTGCATTTTTTAACGCACCAAGCTGGACAACATAGGCTACTGCTTGTGGTGCCTGCTCTACTGGTTGAGGCTTCGTCGCTTCTGGTCGGCTGGCAGGCTTAACCTGTGGCCTGGCTTCTGGCTTAGTTTCCACTTTCTGCATAGAGGGAGATTCTGGCTTTGTCTGCTTGGGATCTTGGGTGATTGTAACAGGAGGTGGAATCCGCGGCGCAGATTCCGACGATGACGAACCAGACAGCATGTCTGGTTCTGGCTGCTGCTCCTGAGTTTGTGTCTGCATCGCCTCAGCCGCACCTTCCGGGGGTGTAGATGGCATACTTTGAGTCAGTGGCGGAATAGAATCAATATTTTCTTCATCACCAGGCTTAGGCACCAATGGAATAGAAGCGAATTTTTCTTCATTGTATTTCTTGTCGCCGTCAAACAGCATCGGCAGCACGATGACACTCAGTGCCACAAGAACGATGGTTCCGACTAAACGATTTTGAAACTTACTTGCCACGTCCCTTCATCTCCTCCAATGCTTCCATAACATGAGCGACAGTATGGAAAGAACCACAAACCACAATGATATCTTGTTCTGATGCGTCTTCCATGGCCTGATCCCATGCCTGTTCTACTTCCGTGAATGTCCGGGCTCCGGAAAGATGTTCAGCCAGCATCTGTGCTTCTGCACCCCGCAGTTCATGTAATGATGCACAATACCACTCGTCAATTTGCCGGGAAAGGCAGGCAAGCGTCCCCGCAATGTCTTTGTCTTGCAGCATACCGACAACACCCCGTATTTTGCTGTCCGGTGAACGAGGTAATTCAGCCAGTTTTTGAGTCAGATAATCGGCTGCATGAGGATTGTGCGCCACATCCAGAATAACCAGTGGGTTTCCTCTGATGATTTGGAAACGCCCCGCCAACTGGGCACGTTTTAAGCCTTCATGCAGTGCGCGTTCATCAATGGCCTGACTGATTTTATCATTCTGCTGCAACAAGCAGT
Source organism: Xenorhabdus sp. SGI246 (assembly GCF_040838225.1). Classification (NCBI taxonomy): domain Bacteria; kingdom Pseudomonadati; phylum Pseudomonadota; class Gammaproteobacteria; order Enterobacterales; family Morganellaceae; genus Xenorhabdus; species Xenorhabdus sp. SGI246. Next base: position 9,738 of record NZ_JBFPEZ010000005.1, on the reverse strand, counting down.
GAATCACGCCCATTGCCGTTGCGGCGTTAGCCAATGGCAGATTAGGAATAGGTAACGAATTAAATTGTTGGGCCGCTGTTCGCCAATGCCAGCTTTCTTTGTCTTGTGAGAAGTCCCAATCGGCACCACGGCGGAACAAATTCGCACCCAGTTCATCGGCCACTGCCGCAATGGAGTGAGGCATATCAGGTTCACCAACGACAGCAAAGTGAGCACGACGGAAAATACCGGCTTTCTCACGCCCGATATGCTCGCGATCTGCTCCGAGCCAGTCCGTATGATCTAGCGCAATACTGGTGATCGCCGCAACATCAGCATCTACAATATTAGTCGCATCCAAACGGCCGCCTAAGCCTACTTCGAGGATCACAATATCAAGGTCAGCTTCTTTGAAAAGCTGCAATGCTGCCAATGTACCGTATTCAAAATAGGTTAAGGAAATATCACCACGCTGAGATTCAATATCCGCAAAGACACGGCAAAAATCCTGTTCTGTCGGTTCATTCCCCTGAATACGTACCCGTTCGGTATAACGCACCAAATGCGGTGAGCTATACACCCCCACTTTCAGACCAGCAGCCAGAAAAATGGATTCAAGGGTATGACAGGTTGTGCCTTTGCCATTCGTACCGGACACCGTAATGACTTTCGGGGCCGGATGTAATAGATCCAACTGCCTGGCAAGTGTTCCTACACGTTCAAGCCCCATATCGATAGCTTTCAAGTGCAGATTTCCAAGATAGGAAAGCCACGTCATCAGTGACGACGTGGCTTGAGGAATTTGTAAAGTATCAGACATCTTCTTTATTAGGATTGATGTTTGTGTCAACTTCAACGTCAGCAGGTTCGGCAACAATTTCTGTCACCTCTGTCTTCGTACCGGGTCGTGGCTGATGAGTCAGCATTGCAAGCAGGTTAGCGATTTTTTCCCGCATTTCCGGGCGACGTACGATCATATCAATTGCGCCTTTTTCCAGCAAAAACTCACTGCGCTGGAAACCTTCCGGCAATTTTTCACGGACGGTTTGTTCAATAACCCGTGGGCCTGCAAAACCAATCAGGGCTTTAGGCTCTGCAATATTGATGTCACCTAGCATCCCCATACTGGCGGTCACTCCCCCCATTGTCGGGTTAGTCAGAACACAGATATAAGGTAAACCCCGATCCTGCATTTTCGCCAACGCAGCACTGGTTTTTGCCATCTGCATCAGCGACATCAGCGCTTCCTGCATACGTGCCCCACCACTGGAAGCAAAGCAGACAAATGGGCAGTTGTCTTCCAACGCCTGTTCGACTGCGCGAACAAAACGTGCTCCCACAACTGAACCCATTGAACCTGCCATAAAGCTAAACTCAAATGCACCAGCCACCACTGGCATATCGTGTAGTGTACCTTTCATCACGATCAGGGCATCTTTTTCCTGAGTTTCCTTCTGGGCCGCCGCTAAACGATCTTTGTATTTTTTAATATCGCGGAATTTCAGGATATCTTTAGGCTCTAATTCACTGCCTAACTCTGTTGTGCTTTCTTCATCCAGAAATGCCTGCAAACGCTGACGGGCAGAAATTCGCATATGGTGGTCACATTTCGGACACACTTCGAGAGTACGCTCTAACTCAGCGCGGTAAAGTACCTGACTGCAACTATCGCATTTTGTCCAAACTCCTTCAGGAATACTGGCCTTACGAGTTTGCATTATTTTGCTTTTATTTAGAATTTTTTCAATCCAGCTCATTAATGAACCTTTCCGTCTAATTCTGGCACATACTTTTAACAATGTATGTTCGGTATACTTGAGTATGTGCCAGCTTATGTTTTACGTGCCATTAAACCACAATGCTATAACAGTGTGGACAAAAAACTGCTCAAACCTGTTTGATGGTTATCTAATTATTATCTACCACTTTTTTAGATGCGGCACGGCGATGACGCCAAATTTCAATAACCCCAGGCAGAATAGAAATAAAGATAATTGCAACAATCAATAGTTTCAGATTCTTCTGAACAATCGGCATATCACCGAATAAATAACCAGCATAAGTGAACAATAATACCCATACAAACGCGCCAATGACATTATAAGCAGCAAAATGGCGATAAGACATTTTCCCCATTCCGGCAACAAATGGCGCAAATGTTCGGATTATTGGCACAAATCGCGCCAGAATTATTGCTTTTCCACCATGTTTTTCATAAAACTGATGGGTTTTATCCAGATAGCTACGGCGAAAAATCTTGGAATCCGGGTTATTAAACAATTTTTCACCGAAAATTCGCCCAATAGTATAGTTTATGGCATCACCGATAATGGCCGCAATAATGATCAATGCCACCATCATATGCACATTAAGATCGTTAGAATCTAATGCCGATAGTGCTCCCGCTACAAATAGCAGAGAATCTCCCGGCAAGAATGGGGTAACTACTAGCCCCGTCTCACAAAATACGATTAAAAATAAGATGCCGTATACCCAATAACCATAATCAGCAACCAATTCGGCCAAGTGGACATCAATATGTAAAATAAAATCGACAATGAACTTCGCGAAATCAATAAAATGAGTAAACAACTCCATAATATTCCTCGTTATGCTCAAACATCCCTGTCATCATTCGAAAGTATCAGATTAATTCATCGGCCAAAAACAAGGGCCCCATAACAGGCTTAGGCAAGCCGAAATGGACAGGATAATCTACTGCAACTAAGTACAACCCTTCAGCTTTAGCTGTTGCGGCTGCTTTTGTCCGATCTTTCAGTGCCAGTAATTCAGCCATCCATTGGATGCCCTGATTACCACAACCAATTTCCAACAAGCTGCCAACAATATTGCGCACCATATGATGAACAAAAGCATTGGCCTTGATATCGACAACCACATAATGCCCATGACGACTGACATTAATATGCATCAGATTACGCCACGGCGAATTGGACTGACACTGTACTGCTCTGAAAGAAGTGAAGTCATTCTCTCCCAACAGACATTGTGCCGCTTCATGCATTTTTCTCTCATCCAACGGATAGTGAAAATGCGTGACCCCTTTCGCCAGTACCGCAGGACGGTAACGATGGTTGAAAATAACATACCGATACCGGCGTGCCGTTGCACTGAAACGAGCATGAAATTCATCATCTACCGTTTTTACCCAACGTACTGCAATATCCGGCGGCAAATGAGTATTAACTCCCATTGTCCATGCTGCATCTTTACGTTGTACTGATGTTTCAAAATGCACTACCTGCCCGGTTGCGTGAACACCTGCATCCGTTCTGCCCGCACAGAAAACAGAAATAGGTTCATCTGCTACTTTTGACAGTGCTTTTTCCAAACATTCCTGTACACTTCTGACTTCTTGCTGGCGCTGCCAACCATAATAGCGGCTGCCGTCATATTCAATCCCCAGTGCAATTTTCACTTTTTTTGCTTCTGGCACAGACTGATCCAGTTCTGTAGCAGACATCAGTAAAATTGCTCCTGCATCAGTTTTTCTGCGATTTCAACCGCCATCAGAGCACCGCCAAAGCGGATATTATCGGCAACAGACCAGAACTGTAACATCTCCGGCATTCCGTAATCATTACGCAAACAACCGATACTTAACCCATCAGCACCTGATGCATCTGTAACCTGAGTTGGATAATCGCCCTCTTCCGAGAGCTGAATTTCTTCAAGACGTTCAAATTCCCCACGCGCTTCTTCTACACCAACCGGACGCAGTGTTTCCAGATTAACCATCTGGGCAATACCGTAAAACACGGAAGATTGAACACAACTCACTGAAACAGGCAAACTTTCATCCTGCAATATCCTGCGGATTTGATCGACGATACGACGCTCTTCGCGCACCGTGCCTTCAGCATCAGGCAATAAAGGTAGCAGGTTAAACGCCAATTGTTTATTGAAACGTCCTTCATCAAGCGGAATACCATTCAATAAACGGGCACTTTGCCCTGCCAACTCTTCAATGGCAGCTTTACCATGTACGGAAACAGGCAATATATTGGTTAGCTGTAAGCGTGCAATACCCGCAGCATCAATTAACGGTTTGATAGCCGTCAACACCTGACTTGTAGCACTATCAGCAACCGCAATAATGTTACGGTTACGATATTCAGCTAAAGCATACGGATTCACTGTCGGGACAACCAACGGAACATCCGGTTCTGCTGCAAACAACCCACTACTGTCAATGACCAGACAACCTGCTTCTGTTGCTTTTGTAATATATTGTGCTGTCACTTCCATACCTACAGCAAAAAATGCGAGCTGTACCTGTGACCAATCAAATTCTGCGGCATCACGAACAGTGATACTCTTGCCGTTAATACGCTGGATTTTCCCGACACTTTGCTCACTGGCAAGAAGATGCAGTTCACCAACCGGAAACTGGCGTTCCTGCAATAACGCCAATATCGCTTCACCTACTGCGCCCGTTGCACCCAAGAGCGCAATATTCCAACCTTCTGACATGTTGGTTTTCTCCACTTCTTTTTTGTTCCACTGCTTTTTTATTTTGATAACAGGCGAAAAAACGTCTGCCTGCATTAAATCACTTTTGCGTTAAATTAATTTGGCGTTAAACCCAATTCTGGACAGTAATTGAGCACTGTTTTCTGAATCACAATGCACTGTCAGGGAAGACCACTCTCGACGTTCAGGATAATTTTTCCGCAACTGGTCAAAACCACCCTCCTGCCCGGCTACCTGACGTAATGGTGTATCATCACGGCGCACATCATACACTAAATGCATCAAGCGCTTCAGGATGCTTTGTGTCACTTCGCCATGAACTGTGATATGGCTGAAATCAGACTCAGGCAACAACGCAGATAATTCTGTCTTCTGTGATTTCCCCAGAAATTTACAATACGCCTCAAAAACCTGAGTTGTGCCACGAGCTTTGCCTTCCAGTGTGTATCCCGCAATATGTGGTGTACCGATATCAATCAAGTTAAGCAAAGGTAATGAAAGGTTAGGCTCTGGCTCCCAGACATCAAGTATGACACGTAATTTTTTTCCGTTTTGCAGCGCTGATAACAATGCTTGGTTATCAACCACTTCACCACGGCTGGCATTAATTAAAATTCGGTTGTCCGGCAGAGCAGAAAGTAATTTTGCATCAGCTAAATGATAAGTTTGATAAGGGCCTGATGTGTTAAGCGGTGTATGGAACGTCAGAATATCTGCTTCCCTGATCAGCTTTTCCAAAGGCCAGAATTCGCCTTCGTCTCCCCGATCGGCACGAGGTGGATCACACAACAAGGTTTTCACGCCCAAAGCAGCCAGTCGGTCAGCCAGACGTCCCCCGACATTACCGACACCAACAATGCCGATAATTTTATCTTTCAGTTGAAACTGATCCTGTTCTGCTAATACCATCAATGCAGAAAAGACATATTCAACCACAGCAATTGCATTACATCCGGGAGCAGCGGAGAAACCAATGCCTGCCTGCTCCAACCATTGCTGATCGACATGATCCGTTCCGGCGGTAGCAGTACCGATAAATTTTACCGGACTGCCTTTTAGCAAGGACTCATTAACTTTAGTGACAGAGCGAACCATAAAGGCATCTGCATGTTCCAAAACCCCCGCAGGCACAGGGCGGCCCGGAATTGCCTGAACTTCCCCTAATTGCGTAAAGAGCTGTTCAGCATAAGGCATATTTTCATCGACTAAAATTTTCACTTTTCTCATCCAACGGCTTAAATGGGCGTGATCCACTATTCTGCCATTTAATCGGCATAATACCTAATTCCCCTTTTTCTTTTGAGTTGCTTCTTTGTTAAAAGTCACACGAAATCTATTGGTCATTGTTACACTAAGTTCACGATATTCTGATACACGCGATCTAACTCAATGAAGAATCTATTGTTCCCCCTTATTGCTGTACTAATTTGGTCAATTAACGCTGTGGTCAGTAAAGCTGCCGCTACTTCAATTGAACCTGCTGCTATCGCTTTCTATCGCTGGTTCATCGCTTTTTTGGCTTTAACTCCTTTTATCTTATTACCCACATTGAAACAGTGGAAAATGCTTACCCGATATTGGTGGAAATTATTGATCCTCGGCTCCCTCGGTATGGTTCTTAATCAAAGTCTGGTTTACTACGCTGCTCATACTGTCAGTGCAACACTGATCGGGATCTTTACTTCGTTGATCCCATTGTTGACTGTCATTCTCAGCATTTTTGTCTTGCGAGTTGCCCCGACAGTTGGAATTATGCTCGGCACAATTTTTTCCCTGTTTGGCCTTATATGGTTAATTGGCAAAGGAGAACCTGCTTCCCTGTTACAACACGGATTAGGATCAGGAGATATAATGATGTTTATTGCATCAGCAGCCTACGCTCTGTACGGTGTTCTGACCAAACGCTGGGCAATTCCATTACCGAACTGGCAATCACTCTATGTACAGATAGGATTTGGAGTCTTATTACTTTTGCCTAATTTCATGATGACAGAAGATATCCGGTTAACCAGCAATAATATTTCTCTTGTGCTGTTTGCAGGTATTCCGGCTTCAATTATTGCTCCTTATCTGTGGATACAAGGGGTTATTCGCCTTGGAGCTAATATGACCTCAATCTTTATGAACCTGGCTCCGGTTTTCACCGCAATTATTGCTATCGCGGTACTCTATGAGAAAATGTATAACTATCATCTGATTGGTGGGAGTATTGTGCTGGCTGGTGTCATTCTTGCTCAACAATTACGTATTCCAATAACTCGCCAGAAAACTTAAACAGTACTTTATCAACAGTACCTTATCAACAATACTTTTACCAATTATCGCCCAATGTTTCACTGGGCGATAATTGAAAATAGTTATCATAATAAAATAGCTTCTGACGTTATTAAAGAAAATAAACCAGCTATTGAATAGCTAAATTAGCTTTATACAAATTTATAAAAAATCTCATATTGACTGATTATTTTATTTTTACTTGATTATTTACGATAAAATATCCTCCGAATTGGGTATATTTTCCACGTTCTGCATTACGGGGATCTTTGATAATTTCATTCTTATTATCCGTTTTTCTGACTGACATTTTCCCCGGTTTATGAGCCCAAATATGGAGGCGTTCGTGCTTATTATTTAAAACCAATCGATACCAATGGTAGTCCCAGTCATCTGCATAATCATCAGTAGCAAAAAGTGCTACAACATGGTTCGGATAGTATTTTTCATCTCTATAATCATCTAGCATGATTAATCCATCTGAAATTGCGCCATCTATAACAGCCTTCATAGTGCGTTCTTGTAAAAGCTTCTCGATATTCCCTCCCGGTTGAGAATAACGCCCACCTGCATAATTACAGGCGTAAGAATAACAGTTATGTAACTTCTGCTTTTCAGATGTATTCCAGAACGTTGTATTGAACCATCCCGCTTGTACAGCAACCCATTTACCCGTCTTCGGACTTAAGATATTGACTGTATAAAGTTCATCATTATTTACATCGTGTAAAGTATGTCTCTTTTCATTATGTAGATCTTCATCTGGATCGTCTCCCTCAGAACAATCAGAAGCATCTTGCTGAAGGTTAATTATATCCTGAAATATCAATGCCTTAAAATTACTATTTTGGTTAGAGGACTCCATTAAAGTGAAGCCAAGATATCTACTTTGATAAAGATCGGGCGCTCTGCCATCACATATATAAAAAGAATTAGTCAACCCATAACTATGTGCTATTGTCTGCTCAGTGCCATCAATTTCGACTAAAAAACCAGAGAATCCAAGCTTTCCACAAGTTTCTCCAAAGTTAATTCCCTTAATATTATCCCTGAATAATCCCAGTAGCCATCTTGAATTCATTTCATAATCGAGATCATAGTAATACCAGTAATAATCTTCCAGTCCAGAAAAAGTCAGTAACGTTACTTTAATCATTCTAGGCCCCATATATAATTTTAGTATGGATGTTGTTATTCTCAATAAATACAAATAATTAAAAAAATATTTATAATCCATAAACTTATTTTTGTTAATATCAAAATTATTTAGATAAACATCTAAAACAAACATATTTCTATTATTTCTTTTAAAATTGCTTTATATTCTGAAAATACTACACGTATACGAAGTCACTTTCAGTAATTATATATAGGTTTATATTGCATAACATTATATTTTAATAAATCTAATGAATCATAAAAGTTAACTCTTTTCACTTTCAATATCTATTACATAACTTCAAAAAATCTTGAGGCATTTAAAAAATTAATATCTTTCAAATTAAGTGATTAAAGTCACATCTAGACACTTTTTTCTGTTAATAGAATATTTCAGTTCTATAAATAATAGTGCACCAAAAATTTATAAAATTGTTTCCATCACTGGTGCTATGTAAGGAATAAAAAATGAAGATACTCAAAACATTATTCACTACTGTTGGTTTACTTTTCTGTACCAATACCTTTGCTGTCAGCGCTCCCGACAGAACTGAATGTATTGCCCCTGCTAAACCCGGCGGTGGCTTTGATTTAACCTGTAAGTTAGTTCAAGTCTCATTGCTGGATACCAAAGCTATTGATTCACCTATGCGGGTGACATTTATGCCCGGAGGCGTTGGAGCCGTTGCCTATAATGCTATTGTTGCTCAGCGGCCTGCCGAACCCGGTACTATTGTCGCCTTTTCCGGTGGCTCTCTGTTAAATCTTGCTCAAGGAAAATTCGGACGCTATAACGTGAATGATGTGCGCTGGCTGGCCAGTGTTGGTACTGATTATGGCATGATTGCTGTTCGCAAAGACTCTCATTACAAATCATTAAAAGATCTCATTGATACATTCCAAAAAGATCCTACCAGCATCGTATTTGGTGCCGGAGCTTCTATTGGTGGTCAGGATTGGATGAAAACGGCCTTACTGGCAAAACAAGCTGATGTTGATCCACGCAAAATGCGTTACGTCGCCTTTGAAGGTGGTGGTGAAGCAATCACAGCTCTGATGGGTAATCATATTCAGGTTTTTTCTGGAGATATCAGTGAAACCCTACCTTATCTGACGAGTGATAAGCTGCGTGTTCTTGCTGTCTATGCCGATAAAAGGCTTGGTGGTGCTTTGGCGAATATCCCGACAGCCAAAGAGCAAGGCTACAACATCGTATGGCCAGTTATTCGTGGTTTTTACATGGGGCCCAAAGTCTCTGATGAACAATATCAATGGTGGGTAGATACATTCAATAAATTACAACAAACAGATGAATTTAAAAAACAACGCGAACTACGTGGCCTCTTTGAATTCAATATGACAGGTAAAGAGTTAAATGATTATGTACAAAAACAAGTTACTCAATACCATGAAATGGCTAAATCCTTTGGTTTAGCAAAATAACAGGAATAGCATCATGAGTGATCGTATCTTTGCTGCTATTTGGTTAGTCCTGTGTGGAATAGGATTGGTCATTGGCTGGGGTATTCATAGTGAATACAGCTATGAACCTCTGGGGCCGCGGCCATTCCCGATTGCCATTCTCTCATTGATGGCTCTATGCGCACTATTACTGCTATTCAAAAAAACTGAAATAACTCAATGGCCTGCACCACAAGTGCTGCGCCGCTTATTGCTGCTGATAGTTTCACTTCTCTTTTATGCAGGAACATTCGAATGGTTAGGCTTTCCTCTGGCGACGACGTTATTGACCATCAGCATCGCATTGCTGTTTAACGCCTCACTTCTCGCCGCAATGATTTCTGGTGTGAGCTTAGATAGTGTCGTCATGAA